>JBCNPG010000270.1:0-5029 GCA_039593445.1 Pedobacter sp. | reverse complement strand
TATCGGCAACTGGAAGTCCCTTTTGCAGTTCGGGAAGCAGCTGCACGTACTTGGCCAGGCGCTTGCTCCATTCCTTGTCTTTCACCAATACATACGATTCGAAAGCCGCACGGGCATTGAAGAGCTTGTCTTCATAGTTTTCAATCGGTCCGATGATGATATCCAAGCCATTGGTTTTCATATCCAGCCAGGCATAGTCGCTGGCCGTATAATCATCGGTTACCAAGGCATCGGCACGCAGGTTGAGGTATTTTTTAAAGCCCGGATCGGTTGTAATCAAGGCCGCTTGTTTCAGCAAGGCGCTTGCTTTTTGCAGTTCTGCCGCAAAAACAACATGGTAGGGAACCGAAACCAATTTGCCGTTTTCTTTTCGGATTACCGAATAAAGCCCGAATTTGTCTTTGACGTCGGATTTCTCCAATTGTTCTTTGGTCATGCCTGCCGGATAAAAAGTGCCGGTTTCAGATTTCGGCCCAATGCCAGCCACAAAAGGCTTGTCGCCATTCAACCTGTCCCATGGGCCATAGTTGATCCATAAAAAATCCTTTGTCTTTTGGTCTTTGATGGTATTGAGTAGGCTGTCGCGCTGCGGATAAGCTTGCTTCCAGTACAGGTCGTCCATAATTTCTGCCGCTTGGATCAGCAAAGGCAGTACCTGGCGCTCATTGGCGCTCAGCTGGTTCAAGTTGGTGGTTAATTTAACCCGTTCGTAGCCTGCAAGGCGCTGGTCTACGTATTCCTGTAGGGTGTCTTTTGCCTTGGTGCTTTTGTCTGTCCCTGCTTTTTCGCTCTGGTTGCAGGCGGTAAGTCCGGTAGCTACAGAAAGGCCAAGCAAAAGGCCCATGGTTTGATGGATAGGTTTAATCCGCATACGATTTATCGTTTGGTAAAAAATGTTCGTCGTTTTATATCAATCTACTAAATTAGCAAAAAATATAAGCCCGCGTAATTTAGATTTGACGACAGGCCCCTAACTCATTCTTATTCTTTAAAATACAAAAGATGTTAATCAAGCCAACCCATGCTAAAGCAGCAGGCCTTGTTGCAGGTGTACTCTTGCTAACCAATTGCAGCAGCAGCAAATATGCCGCTACAGATAAGGTTTATAAAAATATGGCCAAAGATTTTGCCAAGGTCATCAAAGCCGCGCCGCCGGTAAACCAGCAGATAGACTCGCTTAATAGCCAACAGCAATATTGGGTAGGCACCATAAACATGGGCATGCGCAAACCTAACTTTGTCGTGATCCACCATACGGCACAGGATTCGACCGAGCAAACCCTCAAAACCTTTACCATTGCCCGAACCCAGGTAAGCGCGCATTATGTGGTGGGCAGGGATGGCAAAGTGGTACACATGGTGAACGACTACCTCCGTGCGCAACATGCCGGAGCAGGCAAATGGGGCAACGATACCGACTTGAATTCCTCGTCTATAGGCATTGAATTAGATAATAATGGCACCACCGATGTATTTACCGATGCACAGATCAACAGCCTGTGTGCGTTATTAGCAACCTTGAAAAAGAAATATAACATCCCGACGGCCAATTTTATCGGTCATGCCGATTACGCCCCTGGCCGCAAAAACGACCCTAAAAATTTCCCTTGGAAAACCCTGGCCAAAAAGGGATTCGGCTATTGGTACGATGATGTGCTGCAATTGCCACCTCCCGATTTTGACACGACCAATGCCCTGCGCATTATTGGTTACAACGTAAAGAATCTAAACTATGCCATCGAGGCATTTAAGATCCATTTTGTACAAACCGATATCTCGCAAACCCTGACCGATACAGATAAGCTGATTTTGTATAATGTATATAAGAAGTATTTGTAGACATGCTTACTGATCCTACATTTCAGAACACAACAGTTGATTTAGGCTTTTACCCACTTAAAATGAACGCCAAATTAAAACGAATTTTAGTAATTGCGCTGTCATTAGGAGCATTGATGATTAACTCGGCTAAAAGCCAAGAATACAAAATACAGTCGTTAGAGGGTAATAATGTGCGGTTTAAAGTATCAAAGAATGAGAAGAATACGCTGTTTATAGCCTATCTTGCTGATACGGTTTACATCAGAGATGTCAAGGACATTCAATCGGCAAGGGTGTTGGGAGGTAGATTTTTACTGATTGATTATGGTATCCGTTCGGGTACGGGTATAAACTCAAGAAAGACGCTGTTGCTTTCTGCCGGTCATAACAAAATCAATACATGTTTGAACATAACCTCGTTGTTTCATGAAGAGTTCTTAGACTTTGATAGCCATGTAACTTCCCCAATGAAAGCCGAAGTAAAAAGCATTTATCATGCAAAATTATCCCTGCTGGGCAATAGGATGGTTAATTATAAGCTAGTCGTTAAAATAAGAGATGAAAGGAGTTCGGCGCACGAGCCAAAAACAAATTACAAAAAGAACCTGATCGAAACGCTCAACTTTGACCAGGAGCGCCAGATTTTTTACAGCACGCTGGAAGATATTTCAGCATACTTCACCATATGGAACGCCAAGAGTCAAAAGGAAATTAAACAATACGTAAATGGCAGGTTCGCCGTGGCTAAACTAGGCAATTATAAATACTACGATATCAATGGCGTATGGTATGAAAAAATAATAGCGGATTAGCTGGCTAGCCGAAGGAAGCGCCCTGGTCATTTCCTTCGGCTTTCATATGCGCCAATTAGCCGACTTAAGATGAACGCCTCCGTTTCATTGATTAGTCCTTGTTGTTGATAAGGGACAATAGAGTCGACCACAAAATCATATTCATTTTGGTTATTAATCTTTTTGCGCTTAAGGATCTTTGCCATTTTATTTTCGCGTTTACAGTCTAGGCCTTGCTTGTTAATTTCATTCCAAAAATAATCTACTGTCTTTCCTGAGGCTTCTTGAAAGTATATTAATACGTCATTCCATATGTAAGATAAACTTTTAAGGTTTTTGTAGCGACTTTCTGGATTTAATGCGTCTTCCTTGAAGCCTTTGTAAACCGTAATGAATTGATTTAGGTTTGCCTGAGTGTAATTTGTTGGAGGAAAAATTTTAATAGCATCAATCGCTATATCTATGATCTTGGCCAATAACTCGGCTTTCTCTCGATAGGTTTGTTTAGAGGGCATGCTCAAGGTAATAGTTGTTTAATAAATTTAATACTTTTATCTAAGCTTTCAGGCCAATCGAGCGGTTAAAAGTCGGCATGCTTGGCATCAATTATCTTATTAGTTGTTTAATTTAGTGGCCTGTGGGGCACAGGCCTCGGAATGGGGAATGTCAAGGCTACCTGGTTAGGGCCAGCCTATCAGCTTCCAGATGGTGGTGCTACACACGGATATATGAACACAATGAAATTTCAAGGAGGCTATTAATATGAAATTTAGATACAGAATAAAAAAAACATTCAATAGCTGCACAGAGATTTTAGAGAAAAAGATCAACACTTACCTAGAAAAGAACTTTTATAGGGTTACAGAAAGAGGACCGGGATATATAATCTTTGTTGAAGATGAGTTTAGTAACCGAAGAAAAGCTAGGTCAGATTTTCATACTAGGATAGGGGAGGGTAAATTTGTTTTTAAAAATTTGACCGATCGTGAAGCAAGTATAGAATTAATTTATTTCACGTATACTTCTTATTATGTTGTTCTTGTTATGGTGGCGTGTGCACTTGGTATCTATATAAATAATATAGCAATGCCGATTGTTTTTTCAATTGCTTTAGCAATACCTATTTTATATAAAATCTTTTATATAAATGAACATGTATTTGCAGAAATAATGGAATGTTAGATCGTTTAATATTATGCATTGAGTTGTCGATGTGAAGCGAGAGATACTTGTTTGACTAAGTCATTGGCGGTTTGGATGGCAATGTGTATGACATGCAAATAAAAATAGTCGCAATCCTTAATGCAAGTCTTTGCGACTGTTCCAAACAGACTGTGCTATAAAAAAATGCTTGTTCAGTCCATAATGCAGATTTAAACTAAACAAAAAGCTCACGTCAACAAGATGGGAGCTTTTTGTTTATTGCCTATAAATGTTCAACGCAAATTGCCAAACGTTTATCGCACTACGCTATACTCAATTCGCACTACGCATTACTTCACCTTAAACGAATCCTTCAAGCCAACCGTACGGTTAAAAATGAGGTTGCCAGGCGTCGAATCTTTGTCTAAGCTGAAATAACCTTTGCGGATGAACTGATAGCCCAGCCCGGTGGTGGCATTGGCCAAATAAGGCTCGATATAGGCCGCCTTGATCACTTCCATGCTGTTCGGGTTCAGGTAGTCCTTAAAATCGCCTTCCTCGCTATCTGGCGACTCAACAGTGAACAAGCGGTCGTACAAGCGAACCTCTGCGGTATGCGCATGTTTTACACTCACCCAGTGGATGGTGCCCTTTACATTGATGCCGCTGGTATCTGAACCGCTTTTTGATTCCGGAATATAAGTACAGTGAACCTCGGTTATGTTGCCGTTTTCATCTTTTTTAAAGTCGTGGCATTGCACAATGTAGGCGTGCTTTAACCTTACCGTTGCTCCTGGTGCCAACCTGAACCATTTTTTGGCAGGCTCTTCCATAAAGTCTTCACGCTCAATCCACAATTCATTGCTGAAAGAAATTTCGCGGGTACCGCCTTTATCTTCTGCCTCGGGATTGTTTTCGCCGATCAAGGTTTCTTCCTGTCCTTCAGGGTAGTTGGTAATCACCAATTTGATTGGGTCTAACACGGCCATTACGCGGTTGGCACGCTTGTTCAGATCTTCACGGATACAGAACTCCAACAAGCTCAACTCGATCAGGTTTTCGCGTTTGGCAATACCAATACGCTCGCAAAACTCTCGGATACTTTCCGGCGTATAGCCACGTCTGCGCAAGCCACTAATGGTAGGCATACGCGGATCGTCCCAGCCGTTCACAAACCCTTTATTAACCAATTGCAACAGCTTGCGTTTGCTCATTACTGTATACGTCAGGTTTAAGCGGGCTAATTCGTATTGTTTATAAGGGGAGATTTCCAA
>JBCNPG010000027.1:0-11991 GCA_039593445.1 Pedobacter sp. | reverse complement strand
GGGCATGTTTAAAGAAACCAAAGAGGCTAATGTGCAGCGTGGCAATATGTGGATGCTGTTTAACCATGCCGGCCGGTTTAGAAAATACCTGTGCTGCATATTGATCGGCCTGCCTTTGTGGTATGTAGTCGGCGTGCTGATTACCTTTTCGCCAGAGTTTGGCAAAGCCCTGAATGCCAGTGGTGTTTTGAATGCTGGCGAAGGTGTAATGTATTGTTATATAGGTATAGCCATAGGAGATATCGTAGCAGGTTTCTTATGCCAAATGCTTAAATCGCGCAAAAAGGTCATGTTCATTTTTCTTACCCTAACGGCAATCGCCGTTGTGGTTTACCTGAGAGCCGAGGGACTTACGCCAAAAACATTTGTTTGGCTAAGCCTTTTCCTGGGGTTTGCATCGGGGTACTGGGCTACTTTTGTTACCATTGCCTCTGAGCAGTTTGGCACCAACCTAAGAGCCACCGTTACCACTACGGTACCCAATTTTGTAAGGGGCTCGGTGGTGCTGGTCACTTCTTCGTTCCTGTTTTTGAAAAGCCATTTAGGCATCCTCGAAAGCGCCATGATTGTTGGGGGCGTTTGCTTGGTTATAGCCCTTATCGCATTGAGCATGCTCAAGGAAACCTTCCACAAAGACCTGGATTATGTAGAAGTTTGATTTTAACTAATATTGAAGCCGCCGTTTGATACTAATCTGCCAACTTGGGGTTTTATTGCTTAGCCAAGCATGCGTGCTTCGTTGTAAGTAATCGTATCTGTCAAAACAATGTACTTTCTCTATATTTGCGGCCGATTAGCTCGAATTAGCCGTAACTTTACAGCAAAATAATCAACCATGTTTAGGGACGAAGTAGCAGCAGCATATCAGCAAATTCAGGACAGTATTTGCGAGGGTTTGGTTCAGGCCGATGGCAAGGCAAGGTTCGAAGAAGAGCTTTGGCAACGTGAGGGTGGAGGTGGCGGCAGGACCCGTGTCATGCAGGGCGGCAACGTCATCGAAAAAGGCGGCGTAAATTTTTCTGCCGTACACGGTAAACTGCCCGAAGCCGTCAAAAAGGCATTCAAGGTAGAAAACGATGATTTTTTTGCTACCGGTGTTTCTATCGTCATGCATCCCGAAAATCCTTTCGTGCCGATTATCCACATGAATATCAGGTATTTCGAAATGGACGAGCAGACCCGCTGGTTTGGCGGGGGCATCGACCTTACGCCACATTACATCATCCCAACCGATGCCCGTTTCTTCCACCATCGCCTCAAACAGACCTGCGATGAGTTTGACCCCTCTTTTTACCCTAAATTCAAGGCACACGCCGATGATTATTTTTTCATTAAGCACCGCGAAGAAACCCGTGGCATAGGCGGCATCTTTTACGATAGGCTCAAACCCGAAAACACTTCGCTCGATTTTAAGCAGCTGCTCGATTTCTCTCTGGCCGTAGGCAATACCTTCATCCCCGTTTATAGCGAATTGATCGACCGCAACCGCGACAAGGAATATACCGACCATCAAAAAGAATGGCAATACCTGCGCCGTAGCCGTTATGCCGAGTTTAACCTGGTTTATGATGCGGGCACCAAATTTGGCCTCGAAACTAATGGCCGTATCGAAAGCATCCTGATGAGCCTGCCGCCAACCGCCAAGTGGAACTACAATCCGCATATCTTGGCTGGAAGCGAAGAAGAACAGACCAAAAACCTCCTTAAAAAAGGCATTGATTGGGTGTAGTCCAAAAAAACGCTTAGCCTACAGCCATTTGGATAAGTTTACTTAAAGCTAAAAATTTTAGTAAAAATTAAATTAAGATGGATAATACTAATATAATTAGTATTATATTTGTCTTGATTTATGCAATTGGCCGATAAACATATCATCCACATGGACCAGGATGCCTTTTTTGTCTCGGTAGAGATCAAGAAAGACAGCAGACTGGCAGGAAAGGCCGTGATCATTGGCGGGCTTTCAGACAGGGGAGTGGTATCGTCCTGCAGCTATGAAGCCCGTAAATTCGGCGTACATTCGGCTATGCCCATGCGCATGGCGCGCCAGCTTTGTCCGCATGCGGTGTTTGTGAAAGGCAGCATGGACGATTATAGCAACTATTCGCACCAGATTACGGAGCTGCTCCAAGAAAGGGTACCTGTTTTAGAAAAGGCAAGTATAGACGAGCATTACATCGATATGACGGGCATGGACCGCTTTTTTGGCTGCATGAAATTTGCCCAAGAGCTGCGCAAAGCCATATTGGATCAAATCGGGCTGCCTATTTCGTTTGGTCTTTCCATCAATAAAACGGTATCGAAAATCGTGACCAACGAGTGTAAGCCCAATGGCGAAAAGGAAGTGAGCAAAGCAGAAGTGCAGCCTTTCCTCAATCCGCTTTCCATCAAAAAAATTCCAGGCCTTGGCGATTCTACTTTTATCAAGCTGAGCGAAATGGGCGTACGCAAAATACATACGCTCACCCAGATACCGCCCGATCTGATGTTCAAGATTTTGGGACAAAACGGGCTCAGCCTCTGGCAAAAGGCAAATGGCATCGATCTTTCGCCCGTAGTGCCTTACCGCGAACAGAAATCTATAGGCAAACAGACCACTTTCGACAGCGACAGCATGGACGTGGCCGGCATGAAGGTACTGCTCACCGATATGGTAACGAAATTGGCCTTCGAGCTGCGCCAGCAGCACAAGCTTACGGCCTGCGTTACGGTAACTATCAGGTATGCCAATTTCGAAACAGTTACCCAGCAAGCCAAAATACCTTATACATCACTCGATTCGGTACTGATTGCCAAAGCCAAGGAGCTTTTCGACAGGGTTTACCAAAAACGGATGCTGCTGCGCTTGGTGGGCGTTAAACTATCGCACCTGGTGGGTGGCTATGAGCAGATCTCGCTGTATGGCCCTTCAGAAAAAATGTACAATTTATACCAACGCATGGATAAAATCCGCAATCTGTATGGTACAGACGCCGTTCGTTTGGCTACGGTTTTTCCAGATAAAAAAGGTCGCTGATGTTTCTCAATGTCCATTCGCAATACAGCCTCAGGTATGGCACCATGAATATCGAAGACCTGCTGATGGAAGCAAGGGCCAAAAATATCCATCAGTTGGTGCTTACCGATATCAACAACTCTACCGGATGCATGGAATTTATCCGCATTTGCAGAAAACATGGTGCGGGGTTTGAAGACCGGCATGGCATATATTGGCCCCCTTACCAGTTTAAGCCTGTTGTGGGCATCGAATTTAGGCGCGATGAACAGCTACTCTATATCGGCATTGCCCGCAACCGCGAAGGAATGAAGGAACTGAACGATTTTTTGACCCTTCATAACCTCAATCAAATCCCTTTGCCTTTCGAGCCGCCAAAGTTCGAGCACGTTTACCTTGTTTTTCCCTATGGCAAGCGCACCAAATTGGCCGAAAACGAATTTATAGGCATCAGGGCCAGCGAACTGAACGGCATTGCCGGTAAGCCACTGGGGCATTTGCAACAACAGCTCGTGGTTTTTCATCCGGTTACTGTAAAAGACAGGATCCAATACCGCCTGCATCAATATTTGAGGGCCATCGGACTGAATACGGTATTGGGCAAGCTTACCGAAAAAGACACCTGCAAACCCGACGAATTTTTTATAGCCGAACAAGACCTGCAGGCCAAATTCGAATGCCACGATTTCATTGTGGCCAATACCCAAAAATTGTTGGACAGCTGCACGACCGACGAATACACCTTTGGCAAAAAGAACAAAAAATACTTCACCCGCAGTACCGAAGAAGACCTGCAGTTGCTCACCCAACTGGCTATGAAGGGGCTGGATTACAGGTATGGCCCCGATAACGAGGAAGCCTTGGCGCGGGTGCGGTCGGAATTAAAGGTAATTGCCGACCTTGATTTCTGTGCCTACTTTCTCATTACCTGGGATGTGGTGCGCCATGGCATGGAAAAACGCTATTATCATGTGGGACGCGGTTCTGGCGCCAACAGCATTGTAGCTTATTGCCTCAAGATAACCGATGTTGACCCTATTGCATTGGGCCTGTATTTTGAACGTTTCCTAAATTACAAACGAAGCTCGCCACCCGATTTCGATATCGATTTTAGCTGGGACGAACGCGAAGACATCCAGAACTATCTTTTCGAAAAATACGGACGCAACCATACCGCCTTGTTAGGCACCATGAGCAGCTTTAAAACCAGGGCCGTGATCAGAGAAGTAGGCAAGGTGATGGGCCTGCCCAAAAGCGAAATAGACGACTTTGTAGACCCAAGCAAGGAAATCGCCAATCAGCACAATCCCGTTTTCAAAAAAATCATGGCCGTGGGCGCTTTCATGAACAACATGCCCAATCAGCGTTCTATCCACGCTGGTGGTATCTTGATCAGCGAAGAGCCCTTAACCTATTATACCGCCCTGGATCTGCCGCCCAAAGGCATGCCAACCGTGCAATGGGATATGTACGAAGCAGAAGCCATAGGCCTCGACAAATATGATATCCTGAGCCAGCGCGGCATTGGCCATATCAGGGAGGCCGTAAGGCTCATTGCCCAAAACAAACAAAAGCAGGTAGACATCCACGATTTCAAGACTTTTAAGGAAGATCCCAATCTCAATGCGCAGCTTAAGGCAGGTACGCCGATAGGTTGTTTTTATGTCGAATCGCCGGCCATGCGCCAGCTGCTTAAAAAACTGGGTTGCGACAACTACCTCACCTTGGTGGCCGCCAGTTCGATCATCAGACCGGGAGTGGCCAGTTCGGGCATGATGAAGATGTACATCCAAAGCTACCATGCACCCGATAAGGTAGAGTACCTGCATCCGGTTATGAAAGAACAGTTGGGCGACACTTTCGGCATTATGGTATACCAGGAAGATGTGATCAAGGTGTGCTGCTGCTATGCCAACCTAGACCTGGCCGATGCTGATATCCTGCGCCGTGGCATGAGTGGCAAATACCGGGCAAAAGTAGAGTTCGACCGGCTGGCTCAACGGTTTTTTAGCAACGCCAAAGCCATAGGCAGGGAAGAGGCTGTTACGGCCGAGGTATGGCGACAGATATCGAGTTTCGCCGGATTTAGTTTTTCGAAAGCCCATTCGGCCAGTTTTGCGGTAGAGAGCTACCAAAGCCTGTTCCTCAAAACCTATTATCCCATGGAGTTCATGGTAGCCGTGCTCAACAACTATGGCGGGTTTTACCAGCGCTGGGTATACGTACATGCGCTGCAGCAAACGGGGGCAACTGTTCACCTGCCCTGTGTAAACCATAGCGATGCCGAGGTAAACATCGAACAAGACCAAGCCTATTTAGGTTTTATTGGTATACAAGGGCTGGAAAACAGGCTCATTGAACTCATTCCGAAAGAGCGGCGAGCCAATGGCGATTATATCGATCTGGAAGACCTGATTAAACGCACCAGCCTTACTTTAGAACAGGCCCTGATTTTGATCCGCATAGGCGCTTTGCGCTTTACCGGCAAGGGCAAGAAAGAACTGCTTTGGGAAGTGCACAACCATTTGGGCAACTCGAATAGGCCCGTGGCAGGCAACGAATTGTTTCGCTTACCCGTTAAGCCTTACACTTTGCCCGCTTTAGCTACCGATTTGATAGAGGATGCCTACCAGGAGCTGGAATTGCTGGGCTTTCCGCTCAGCATGACTATGTTCGACTTGCTCAAAACCCCTTATCGGGGCGACGTAATGGCCAAAGACCTTGATCGTTATGAAGGCAAAGTCGTCAAGATGCTGGGCAATTATGTATGCGAGAAAACAGTGCACACCTCCCAAAATGCAAAGATGTGGTTCGGCACTTTTATCGATAAAGAGGGTGATTTTTTCGATACCGCGCATTTTGCCAACCGCACGCCGGCATATCCTTTCAGGGGCAAGGGCTGCTACCTGATTTTAGGCAAGGTGTTGATGGATTTTGGCGTACCCAGCATCGAGGTCATGCAGTTTGCCAAGCTGCCTATCATAGCTAATCCAGTGCTCCAGCGCTGATATTGGAATAATTTACAAAGTTTACAATTTTATTTACAGTCAGGATTCTCCATGCCCAAAAGCATCAAAGTAGATTCGCCACATCAATTTTGACAGGCCCTAAAACCTGAAAATCAATTATTATTTAACCAATTTAATTTCTTTAGCATGGACAACAAGACAGCAATCAATTACTTAATTTTATGCATCATTCCCTTACTTTTCGGTTGTGGCAGCTCGGTAAAAGAGGAAAATAAAACCAATGTACCGGCAGATTCCTTATCCCTGCATGTTGGCGACGAAAAATATGTTCCCATAGATACGAAGGCAAGTATCGTAACTTGGAAAGGCGCTAACCTGGTTGGTACAAACGGCCATACAGGCTATGTTCACTTATCAAAAGGAGAATTGATGGTCAAAAACGGCCAACTTGTGGGCGGCAGTGCCGAAGTAGACATGAATACCATCGAAGATGAAAAGTATGGCAGCGACAACAACCTTATCAAGCATTTAAAAAATCCCGATTTTTTCGATGTCGAAAAATTTCCCGCTTCTACCATCGTCATTACCAAGGTTGAGCCTACAAATGGCGGGAATAATAATGTTACGGCGAATCTCACCATCAAAGGCATCACGCATGAAGTTGTTTTTCCTACCCAAATGAAAGTGGAGAATGGAATTGTGGAAGCGAATGCCAAACTGGTTATTGACCGTACAAAATGGGACGTCCGTTATAAATCTGGAAAGTTCTATAGTCTTTTGGCAGACCAAACGATAGCAGATTCCATCGAATTCTATATTAAAATCGTGGCAAAAAATAAATAGCCACCCCATAAATAATGGATTTAAATTAGGATCATGTTGTTATGGCCTTGAGATGCAGGAGCCTTTGCGCATTTTAATTCTTAAGCAAATCGGCCTTGCGGGGCAGGATTGCACCAGGTGGCCTGGCGATTTAAATTAGGAAGCTGCAATACCTGTTAACAACGAGGATTTTAGCCTTGTATTTTGAGCCTGAACTGGTTATAAATTGCTTGTGAGGTCATTTTCCCCATGTGCAAAACTTTTCCACATCAGTGCACAGGTTGGCGCTTATTTTGTTAAATTCGCAAGGTTATAACAATACCTAATTTAAATTTCGTTTTTAACGAACATTATTATTTATGGCAGAAGATTTAGAAAATCAAGAGAACGACAAGATAGTCCCGATTAACATAGATGAGCAGATGAAGTCTGCCTACATCGACTATTCGATGTCCGTTATCGTAAGTAGGGCCCTGCCCGATGTACGCGACGGTTTAAAGCCGGTACACCGCCGTGTTTTGTATGGCATGCTGGGTTTGGGCTTGGGTGCCGGAAAACCATATAAAAAATCTGCGCGTATCGTAGGTGAGGTGTTGGGTAAGTACCACCCGCACGGCGACTCGTCGGTTTACATGACCATGGTACGTATGGCCCAAGAGTGGAGCTTGCGCTACCTGATGGTAGACGGACAAGGAAACTATGGTTCGGTTGACGGCGATTCGCCGGCCGCCATGCGTTATACCGAGGCCAGGTTTACCAAGCTTGCCGAAGAAATGGTGGCCGACATCAACAAAGACACTATTGATTTTCAGTTCAACTTTGACGATACCGAGCAAGAGCCAACGGTTCTGCCATCTAAAGTTCCCAACTTGCTGATCAACGGCTCGTCTGGTATTGCCGTAGGTATGGCCACCAACATGGCGCCGCACAACCTTACCGAAACCATCAATGCCACAGTAGCTTACATCGACAACAATGAAATTACCATTGCCGAGTTGATGAAACACATCAAAGGCCCCGATTTTCCAACTGGAGCCATTATTTATGGCTACAATGGGGTGCAGGAAGCTTTCGAAACCGGTAGGGGCCGTATCGTGATGCGTGCCAAGGCCGAAATAGAAAGCAACCGCGACCGCGAAAGCATTGTGGTAACCGAAATACCTTACCAGGTAAACAAAGCCCAGATGATTGAACGTACCGCTGAACTGATTGGCGAGAAGAAAATCGAGGGCATTACCAACATCAAAGACGAATCGAACAAAGACGGTATCCGCATCGTTTACGAAATCAAGCGCGATGCCAATGCCAGCATCGTATTGAATAACTTGTTCAAGCAAACCGCTTTGCAGACCTCTTTCAGCGTAAACAACATTGCGCTGGTAAATGGCCGTCCGCAGTTGCTGAACCTGAAAGATATCATCCGCCATTTCGTAGACCACCGTCATGATGTGGTTATCCGCAGAACTAAGTTTGAATTGGCAGAAGCCGAAAAACGCGCCCATATTTTGGAAGGCTTGCTGATTGCCTTAGATCATATTGAGGAAGTAATCAAGTTGATCCGTGCTTCGAGCACGCCAGACGAGGCGAGGGTAGGCTTGATGGAAAAATTTGGCTTGAGCGATATCCAGGCACGCGCCATCCTCGACATGACCTTGCGCAGGTTAACCGGACTAGAGCGCGACAAGATCAAAGAAGAGTATGCCGAGTTGATGAAAACCATCGAATATTTGAAATCTGTGTTGGCCGACGAAGGTTTGCGTATGCAGATCATCAAAGACGAATTGGCCGAAATGGCCGACAAATATGGCGACGAGCGCCGTACCACCATCGTCCACTCTGCCGAAGACATGAGCATGGAAGACTTCATCGAAGACGAAGAAGTAGTAATTACCATCTCGCACGAAGGCTACATCAAACGTACGCCAGCTACCGAATACCGTACGCAGAGCAGAGGTGGCAAAGGCTCAAAAGGCAGTGATTCGAGAAATGAAGATTTTATCGAACACTTGCTGATCGCTTCTAACCATAACTATATGCTGTTCTTCACCGAAGCCGGACGCTGTTTCTGGCTCAGGGTATACGAAATCCCTGAAGGCAGCAGAACCAGCAAAGGCAGGGCCCTGCAGAACATCATCAATATTCCGAAAGAAGAAAAAGTTAAGGCTTACATCAAGGTTGTTAACCTCAAAGACCAAGAATACCTGGAGAACAACTTTATCATCATGTGTACCAAAAAAGGTACCATTAAGAAAACTTCGTTAGAAGCTTATTCGAGGCCAAGGGTTAACGGTATCAACGCCATCAACATTAACGAAGGCGACCAATTGCTGGAAGCCAGTTTGACTACCGGAAGCAGCGAAATCGTTATGGCATTGCGTTCGGGCCGGGCTATCCGCTTCAACGAGAGCACGGTAAGGCCAATGGGAAGAACTGCTACCGGCGTAAGGGGTGTTACCTTGGCGCACGACAAAGACGAAGTAGTTGGCATGATTGCTGTAGATGATAAAGAAGCTACGGTTCTGGTGGTGTCGGAAAAAGGTTATGGCAAACGTACCGATATCGACGATTATCGCGTTACCAATAGGGGTGGCAAAGGGGTTAAAACCATAAACATTACCGATAAAACCGGTGCATTGGTAGCTATTAAGAACGTAACCGATGCCGACGATTTGATGATCATCAACAAATCGGGTATCGTGATCAGGATCGTGGTCAGCGAGTTGAGGGTAATGGGAAGAGCTACACAGGGCGTTCGCTTGATTACTTTAAAAGGTAACGACGAAATTGCTTCGGTAGCGAAGATCCAGCACGAAGACGAAGAGGAGGAAACAGAAGGAAATGCAACGGATTCTGCAGCAGATACCAACGAAAACCCAGAGAACAATAACAATCCTGCTGCCGAAGGCGAAACAGGAGATAATTAATATAATTTCGAAAAAAACTAAAGAATAATGAAAAAATTGCTTTTAAGTACATTGCTTGTAGGTGTTGCAGCGCTTGCAAATGCGCAAAAGAGTGAAGTTAACGAGTCGCAAAAATCGTGGAACTTGTATGTAACAATGATCAGCTCTCAAGGCTATGCCAAATCTATGGATGCGCTTAACAAAGGCCTTGCCCATACTGACTTGGCCATTGCCAACGAAAAATCTAAGGTCATGCCAGAAGCCTGGTCTTACAGGGCCTTGCTTTCTTCAGAAATTTCAAGGTTAGATACTGTTGATGTAAACAATGCCTTGAGCAAACAAAAAATTGCTGAAGAAGCCATCAGCAAAGCCAAAACCTTGGATACCAAAGGCAGCGAAAAAGACAATATCGCTACGGCAGAGATCAACCTGATCAATGCCAAAAGGAACAGGGGCGTTAGGGCCTACAACAGCAAGGACTATGCTGGCGCGATGAATATTTTTAAGGAGTTATTGGAAGCCAATCCGAAAGATACCGCCATGTACATCAATGTTGGGGTAACAGCCAATTTGGTGGGCAAGTATCAGGAAGCTGTAGACAACTTCAAGAAGGTGGTAAGTTTCAACGTGCCTGAATCAAAGGATTTCTACATCCAGATCATCAACCTGCAAACCGATAAGCTCAAAGATACCACAGCTGCCTTGGCTACCATTCAGGAAGCTTTGGCCAAATTCCCTAACGAAGCCAACTTTATCGGTGCAGAAACAGATTTGTACATTGCCAAAGGCGATATTGCAAAATCTCAGGAATCATTGGCCAAGCTGATTGCCAAAGATCCAAGCAAGGAAGTTTACCATTATTTGATGGGCGATACCTACTATAAACAAGCCTTGGCCGTTCAAGACACCAGAAATAAGCTTGATGCCAAAAAAACAAAGGAATATGAAGCCCTTTCTGCCAAAATTGTAGGCTTGATCGACCAATCTATCCCTTTCTACAAAAAAGCATTGGATATCAACCCGAAATATGTACCGGCATTGGAAACCTTGAAGCAAATCTATGCCTTCAAGAACGATACCGCCAACTGGGAAGCGATCAAGAAAAGATTGGATGCCATTCCGGCAAACTAACAGGAACTTAAGCCTAAAGGAAAGAGGGATAAATTTTTTTATCCCTCTTTTTTGTTATTTTTGTTAACCAATACCCTCTGTAAAGCATGAATCATAAATTTGTATTTGCCCTTGTTTTCATTTGTTTAGCCCATGTCCATCAAAGCTTTGCTCAAAAATCGCAGATTCAGTTGGCACAGAACAGTGTTGGCAAGCTGCAGGCCAGTATCGCCAATAAGGAAGACGCCAAAAAGCAGCTGGCCATTATAGGAGAGGGGATAAAGGCGGTAGAAGCAGCCCAGAACGATAAAAAAACAAAAAATTGGCCAGAAACATGGTCGATCAAAGCCTATTTGAGCTCTTATGTGGCCTTGATTGACGAAAACGAAGCCAATGCCGACAAATATTATGGGCTGGCTACAGAAGCGTTGGAAAAAGCGAAGGAGCTTGATAAATACCAGGCCAATTCGACCTTGATCAAAGCCGCCCATTATAACATTATCATTAAAAAACAGGCCGAAGGCAGCAGGGCTTATCAGCAGAATGATTTCATGACGGCTTTTGGCTTATTGAAGCAGGTAAGCGATTATTTGCCTACAGATACGGCCATAGCGGTAAATGTGGCGCTGTGTGCACAAAATATCCAGTCGTATGATGAAGCTTTGGTCTATTTCAAAAGAGCGAAAGAAAATGGCATCAGAAATCCGGTTGTTTTTCAGCAGATGGCCAATATCTATGCTTCCAAATTTGAAAGCGAAATGGCGATCAAGATTCTGGAAGATGGTCTAAAACTCAATCCTTACCATCCGTTTCTAACCAACGACTATATCAATCTGCTGTTAGACAACGAAAAATATGCGCAGGCCGCCAAAATTATTGAAGGCTCGATCGCTACGGAAAAGAGAAACAAGCTTTTGCTGTTTTTATACGGTTATCTGCAGCAATCGCAACTGAACAACAGCACGGGCGCCGAAGCTACCTACAAAAAAGCCTTGGAAGTTGACCAGAATTATTTCGATGCGCTGTATCAATTGGCTTTGGTTTACGTTAACAATGCCAATGCCAGCCTGAAGGAAAAGAACAGGCAAAAATTCAATTCCTATGTGAACCGTGCAGAATTTACGCTGTTGCGTGCGCACGAGATCAATCCGAACGACAAGAATACCATTCAGTTGCTCATCGAAATCTACAC
>JBCNPG010000269.1:0-5035 GCA_039593445.1 Pedobacter sp. | reverse complement strand
GGTAATCGATATCGGGCCTGAGGGTGGCGATAAAGGCGGAAACGTGGTGTTTGAAGGCAAGCCCGAAGATCTGCTCCAAGCGAAGGATTCTTATACAGGTCAATTTTTAAAAGCTCATTTGAAATAGTATCTTAGCGAACTTATGCTCTTTTTGACCTTAATTATCGGCATATTGTTAAATGCCATGGGCTATATACCGCCTGGAAACATCAACCTGACAGTTGCACAGCTCACGATCAATAAGGGCATGCGCCAGGCGTGGTCGTTTATCCTGGCTTTCTCTTGCGTTGAAGTTCTTTTTACCTTTGGCATGATGCGCTTTGCACGTTGGGTGTCAAGCGATGTAAACCTCGATGCCAATATCAACGAAGTAAGGTTGGGCACTTATGTAGATGCCTTCATGATCCTGCTTTTTGTAGTGATGGGTACCATTACCTGGATCAACCGCAACAAGTTGCCCAAAACCAAAGACAGCAATGATACCAGCAAAAAGGGAAGCGTATTTTATGGGATGTTGCTGGGAGTTTTAAATCCGGTTCAAATTCCGTTTTGGCTTTTCTTCGGCAACTATGTTATCCTGCACGAGTGGATCAGAACCGATTATTTGTCGCTCGTTGTTTTTAGCTTAGGCTCTGGTATGGGATCGGCCCTGGCGCTTTATGGCTATGCCCATTTTGCGCGCTATATCCAGGAAAAATTTGCACTGAGCAGCCATTTGATCAATAAATCGATTGCCATATTTCTGTGGATATTGGCCTTGTACCTGATCATTAAGCAAGCGGTTATTTACTTGGGCTAATTCCAAATACTGTTTGCAGTTGCGCAGATACTTTTGCAGGTAGCCCACATCCTGTTTTTAGGTTTTTTGGCAAAGGTGGATTGATGAATTTTAAAACATCAACAATGCCAAAATGAAAAAAACAATCTATTTAATGTTGCTGTGCCTGATCGCCGTTATCAGCAAGGCGCAACAAAAGACCCGCATTACCGGAAAATTCATCAACTGCCAAGACAGGGTATTGGAATTGGTGCCCAGCACCGGCGATTTTAAAGACAGTATCCTGGTTAATGCCGATGGCAGCTTCAGTTACGAAACCACCAAAATTACCGAACCTTTTCGCGCCAACCTCACCAACCGAAAACAAATCCAGATACAGCTTTTCTTGGCGCCAGGCTATAACCTGCAGCTCAATGCCGATGTGAAGGATTACCCGACGGCAAAATCGACACTGGCCTATACCGGAATTGGCGCTAAAACCAACAGCTACTGGCAAGAAGGCAATGGCAAAGCCAAACCCGATACCGTGAATTGGAACAAAAAAGATGCAGCTACCTACCTGGCACATCAGCTTTCATTTGTCAATAACCCGAACCATACGCTCATCGATAAGGTATTCGATGCCAACAACCATGAGCCCTATGCCGATTATTTTAGGCAATCGCTTTTGCTCGACCAAAAATTCGGTACACTTATCGGCCTGTTCAGTTCGTATGCCTATGTAAATAAGCTGCAATGGGCGCAGCTTCAAAAAATGGCAAAGCGATTGGGTTTTAAAAACCTGGAAAAAGAGCTGAACAACGAAGCCAACCTGTCGAGCAGCTCCTTCTCCTATTTTGTTTCCGAATATCCTTTCTATTGTAGCGAGTACCAAGCCTTTCCGGCCGACAGCATCCAAAGGAAAAAAGGCAATTATACGCTGTATCTTACCGCCAAGTTGCTCAAGGGCAAAGTATACGATTATGTGGCTTCGCAAACCTTGCAACGGAATATGTCGTCTGTTTACAAGCTCGACGACATCAACAAGCTGAGCCCCTATATCGAAAAATTAAACGACCATAGCTTGAGGCAAAAACTTAGGGATGTGGCAACGGATAGGACAAAAACGGCTATGGGGCTACAGGCTGGCCATGCTTCGCCAGTATTCAACCTGCCCGATACCAGTGGCGTGCTGCACCATTTGGAAGCCTTTAAAGGCAAAGTGGTGTACGTTGATTTGTGGGCCAGTTGGTGTGGGCCGTGCAGGCAGGAAATGCCTTACCTCAAAAAAATATATGATCAATATAAAGGCAATGATAAGCTCCAGGTGGTCAGCATTGCCGCTTTCGATGCCAAGAACAGAAAGTACAGATACGATATCATTAAAAAAGAAGGAATGGAATGGCTGCAGCTCGAAGATACCAACGATGCCTTTGCCAAGGCCTACCAGGCCAGTTTTATCCCGAGGTATATCATCATCGATAAAGAAGGACGTATTGTAGACAGCGACGCCGTTAGGCCAAGCGAACCCGAAAAATTAACCGCTATTTTAAACCGTGAAATCAATAAATAAAATGAAGAATATAGGTTTATTGATCCTATTGCTCTGTAGCGTATTGGCTTTTGGGCAACAAAAAACGGTGGATAGTGCTGTTGAACGTCGATACTTCGAATTTGCGGGCAATCAGCTGGTTGATATTAGAAAGGCAACTCCAGCTCAGCTGCAGTTAATAGCCCAAAAAAAACGCCTACAGGCCATCAGCAAAGACCACTTTTTATTTTCGGTGGGAGGGAACCTTGGTCCGGCGTTCCAAACCATGGCGTTGCGGTTTCAGCAAAATACAAGTGCCACAGTTTACGAAGGTTTGGATTGGAGCTGGAGCGGCCGCAATAGCCTGCGCAGGTATTTGTTGGATAAGGATGTGAGCATCGAATTTGCCGATGTAAGCATCACCCCACAGAATGCCAAAGACTACCGTTACCATGTAGTAACCAATGACGATACCGAGGTTGTGGGCTGGACCATGCCCAACAATTTTAAAACCACCTCCGATGGCAAATTTACTTATGCCTATTTCGGCAGCTTCGCCGCGCAACCCAATGGTTATATCAGGATCGAGTTGTATAATATCCATAATTACAAAAGGAGAGATGGCATTATGGTCGATTGGAGGCCAGTTAAGCCGCTAGGCATTAGCGTAGGGCTTGAGTACAACGATAAGGATTTTCCGATCAGTTTGATTTACAAATCGATTGATGGCAAAACTCCTGTAGGGAAAGCCAAAGAAGCAACATGGCATCAATTCAATTTAGGCGATTCGTTGGTGAGGCTGCATGTCTTGCCGGAAAACTACACTTATAACTACGAATTTAAAATCGAGCTGATCCGTAGCATAAACGGTAATACAGAAAGACTGGATCTGGGTACAAACAATAAGATCTTTTTCATCTATAAAGAGTACTGGAAGCAACCAGGCCAATACGAATTGATTTTAACCCCGAAATTGCCTAGGCCGGGTGGTACGCCCGTTGTCTATTTAAAAGATAAGGCTGTGAGCTATCGGTTTGAGGTATTGCCGGAAAAAAATCCGAAACGCCTCTTTTCCAGCAAGCAAATTGCCCTGTTCGGATTGTTGCTTTGTACCATTTTGGGAGGCATTTTTGGAGCGGTAGTTACCAAGCTCAAGAAGAAGAATCAACAGCGTGTGCTGGACGAACAGCAGCAAAAAGAACTGGCCAAAACCCAATTGGCTTCGGTGCGCGCGCAGCTTAATCCGCATTTTATGTTCAACGCCCTGGCCGGCATCCAAAACCTGATGAACAAGCAGCAGCTGGAGGAAGCCAACCACTATTTGAACAAATTCGCACGGCTAACCAGAAATGTGCTCGATAATAAGGAACAGGTAAGCTTAGCCGAAGAACAGGCATTGCTAACCGATTACCTGGAAATGGAACAGCAACGCTTTGGCTTCAGCTTCGAGCTTAAGGTAAGCCCGGGATTGGATATCCATAACATCGAAATTCCGGCTATGCTGCTGCAACCTTTTGTAGAAAATGCGGTAAAGCACGGAATTGCAACCAAAGAAAAGCCCGGACACATTGCCGTTGCCTTTGAACAACGCGAGAAAGACTTGGTATTAACCGTAACAGACAATGGGCAGGGTTTCGATACCACTAAAAATTATGAAGGTTTGGGTTTGCAGTTGAGTAAAAACAGGATATCTTTATTGAATGCCATTTATCAGGATTCGCCACTCCATTTAACCATGGAAGCCAATGATAGGGGTACGATGATTACGATTACTTTAACCCAATGGCTATAAAATAAGATGCGGGCAATACTGGTAGACGATGAACTGGCCAACCTTGAAAATCTGCGCCATCTTCTAGAAAAATACTGTGCGGCGGTAAAGATAGTGGCCTGTGCCTCAGATATGGCCACAGCTAAAATCCTGATGGAGCTTCACCAGCCCGACTTGCTGTTTTTGGATATACAGTTGGGCAAAAACTCGGGCTTCGACCTGTTGAACGAGATAAGTGAAAAAACCTTTGAGGTGATTTTTGTAACGGCCTACGATAATTATGGCATACAAGCCATTAAGTTTGCGGCTTTAGATTACCTGCTCAAACCGGTAAGTGCCGATGAATTGAAAGCAGCGGTTGATAAAGCCCTGCATAAGCTCAAGCATAAGCAACAAAATGAACAGCTTTCCTTTTTGTTGCAACAATTGAGCCTCGGCGAGAAAAGCGTACCCAAAATAGCCCTGCCCCAGCAAAATGAAATCAGATATGTGGCGGTAAACGATATTGTGAGGTGCGAAGCGGCCAACACCTATACCTTCTTTTTCCTATCTAACGGAGATAAGATATTGGTTTCAAAATCGCTCAAGGAATACGCCGACCTGCTCAAGCCACATGGTTTCTTGCGCGCCCACCAAAGCCATTTGGTTAATCCGGCCTATGTCAAAAGCTGGCTCAAAGAGGATGGTGGCATGCTTTTGATGAACAATGGCGATAAAATTCCGGTTTCGAAACCCAACCGCGAGCAGATTAAACTTGCTTTGGGTAAGTGATCGGTCATTAATCATTAGTTCATTGGTCATCTGTTCATTGGCCATTGTTGAGCGGGTTCGAGCTAACTCACGGCCCATAACTTATAACTCACAACCCACAACTTAAAACCCGCAACCGAAACTGAATTTCAAATTCTATCTCATTTTCCAAAAATGCTCAACGGTTTTGGGCAATTGCTATCTTCGCTTTTTTTAAAAGCCAAAT
>JBCNPG010000268.1:0-5043 GCA_039593445.1 Pedobacter sp. | reverse complement strand
CGATTGGTGGAAATGGAAAATCAATCCTTATACTGTAGACACCGTGATGATCTATGCCCAAAAAGGAAGTGGCAGGCGTGCCAATTTTTATACCGACTATACTTTTGCCGTTCGCGACGGCAACCAGCTCATTACCGTAGCCAAAGCTTATTCAGGCCTTACCGATAAGGAAATCAAAGAAGTAAACAGCTTTGTGAACAAGAACGCTATCGAAAAATTCGGCCCGGTACGTACCGTAAAGCCCGAGCTTGTTTTCGAGATCGCTTTTGAAGGCATAGCTGAAAGCAAGCGCCACAAAGCCGGCTTGGCGCTCCGGTTTCCGCGTATAGCCAGGTGGCGAAAAGACAAAAAAGCAGATGAAATCAATACTTTGGAAGATCTGAAACAATTGTTGCTTGCTACCGACACGCTAAAGCCCTAAAGCCTTATATTCGTATGGCGATGCAAAAAACCGTAGGTTACCAAAAGATAGTTGCTTGGCTCAAAGCAGGCAAAAAGAAGCCTTTCGACTTTCAGAAAGAGGCCTGGGACTATTATTTGCAAGGCTACAACGGTTTAGTAAACGCTCCAACGGGCTTTGGTAAAACCTTTTCGCTGTTTTTGGGCGTAGTGATAGAAGGCCTTAACGCCAAAGACAGCCCAATCGATTACAAGAATAGCAAGGGCCTCCGACTCATTTGGATTACCCCTTTGCGATCGCTGGCCAAGGATATTGCCCGGGCCATGCGCGAAGTTCTGCTCGAGCTGGAGCTGGATTGGAATGTAGGCGTCAGAAACGGCGATACTACCCAAGCCGAAAAACTGCAACAAAAGAAAAGCCTGCCCGAGGTTTTGCTCATCACCCCCGAGAGCCTGCACCTCTTGCTGGCCCAAAAAGGCTCATCCTCCCTCTTTAAAAACCTCAAATGTATCGTAGCCGATGAGTGGCATGAGCTACTGGGCAGCAAAAGAGGCGTGCTGGTAGAATTGGCCATATCGCGCATCAAGGGTTTGCAAAGGGCCAACAACGACCAAAAACTGAGGGTGTGGGGCATATCGGCTACCATTGGCAATATTGAAGAGGCACTCGAAGTAATTGCTCCTGAAACTGAGGCCAAAAAAGTAATTGTCAGGGCCAAGCTGGAAAAGAAGATCGCTATCAAATCTATTTTGCCAGATGATATTGAAACCTTGCCCTGGGCCGGGCATTTGGGGCTCAAGTTGGCCTACAAGCTCCTGCCCATTATCGCAAAGAGCAAAACTACGCTCATTTTCACCAATACCCGCGGACAGGCTGAAATGTGGTATCAGCACCTGCTCAATATCGAACCTGATTTGGCCGGCCGAATCGCCATCCACCACGGGTCAATAGATTTCGAACTACGAAACTGGATCGAAGAATCGTTGCATACCGGTCTGCTCAAAGCTGTAATTGCCACCTCATCACTCGACCTGGGCGTAGATTTTAAGCCCGTAGATACCGTTGTACAGGTAGGATCGCCCAAAGGTGTTGCCCGTTTCCTGCAAAGGGCCGGACGTTCGGGCCACTCGCCCGGCGAAACTTCCAAAATCTATTTTCTGCCCACCCATGCCTTAGAGCTGGTAGAGGCCGCGGCCATTAAGGAAGCCGCCAAGTACCAAAACATCGAAAGCAGGGAACCCGTAATTATGGTATTCGATACGCTGGTCCAATACTTGGTTACCTTGGCTATCGGAGATGGATTTGACGATAAGGTGGTCTACGAGGAAATCAAGCAAACCAATGCCTTTAAACTCCTTTTACCAGAAGAATGGGCCTGGATCATGCAGTTCATTACTTCAGGAGGCGATAGTTTAAGCGCCTATCAAGAGTTTAAAAAAGTGGTGAAAGACGAAAAAGATGGGCTTTGGAAAGTAAAAAGCCGACAGATTGCCATGAGGCATCGCCTGCATATCGGCACCATTGTGAGCGAAACCATGCTCAAGGTCAAATTCCTGACCGGAGGCTATGTGGGCATGGTAGAAGAATACTTTATTTCGAAACTCAAACCCGGCGATAGCTTTACCTTAGCAGGTCGCATCTTGGAGTTTATCCAGCTGAAGGACATGACCGTAATGGTTAGAAAGAGCAAGAGAAACAAAGCCATCTCTCCCAGTTGGATGGGTGGCCGCCTGCCCCTTTCTTCCAATTTGGGTATGGTGCTGCGCAAAAAATACAATGAAGTGCTCGAACCAAACCAACAGGAAGAAGAACTCGATGTGGTGCGCCCGCTATTCTTGCTGCAACAGGAGCGCTCGCATGTGCCCCAAAACAACGAACTGCTGATAGAACTGATCAGCAACCGGGAAGGATTCCATTTTTTTGCCTACCCCTTCGAAGGCAGGTTGGTCCATGAAATATTGGCGGCCTTGGTGGCTTACCGATTGGGCAAACTGATTCCCATTACCTTTTCTATCGCCATGAACGACTATGGCTTCGAACTATTGAGCGATATCGAAATTCCGATGGATGATGCCATTGCCTACGATGTTTTCTCGCCGAATAACCTGACCGAAGATATTGCGTTGAGCATCAATGCCACAGAAATGGCCCGTCGCAAGTTTAGGGATATTGCCTGCATTGCCGGACTTGTTTTCCAGGGCTACCCAGGCAAATATATCGCCAATAGACATTTACAGTCGTCTGCTGGCCTATTTT
This sequence comes from Pedobacter sp., assembly GCA_039593445.1. Lineage (GTDB taxonomy): Bacteria > Bacteroidota > Bacteroidia > Sphingobacteriales > Sphingobacteriaceae > Pedobacter. The sequence continues at coordinate 2,387 of JBCNPG010000268.1, read as the reverse complement.
TCAATGTATTTAGCGATTTTGACAAACATAACCTACTTTTGCGCCAATCTTACGACGAAGTATTTTATCAGCAATTGGAAGAGCCCCGCTTGGCTGCCGCTTTGCACCGCATACAGCAGAGCCTGATTGTAATTACTTACCCCAAAAGATTTACGCCGCTATCTTTTCCCATCAAGGTTGATAGCTTAAGGGCCAACATGAGCTCGGAAGAACTGGAGCAGCGCATAGAACGGATGAAAGGTGAAGTTTTCAAATAACAGCAATGACCATTACCCTTAAAGACGAAGAACTCATATTAGCTAAAGAAAGGGCGGTTTTTTTTCCGAAAGAGCAACTCCTAGCCATTAGCGACCTCCACTTGGGCAAATCGGCGTATTTTAGAAAGGCAGGCATACAGGTGCCTACTACTTTGGCCCAAAGCGATCTGCAAAGGCTCAGCATCCTGCTCGAAAAATTCCAGCCCAAAACCCTGCTCATCAATGGCGATATGTTTCACCATGACCATAATACTGAAGTAGACGACTTTGCACACTGGAAACAACAATTTACCGAAATCGAATTTGTATTGGTAAAAGGCAACCACGACAAGCTTGATGAAGAAAGCTACCGCCGTTTAGGCATCAAGATATACGACCCAAATTATTGCACAGCCAAATTCTGTTTCATACACGATTCGGTGCAATGCAAGGAGGAAACACTTTATCCCATTAGCGGACATATCCACCCTGGTATAACTTTAGTGGGCAAGGCTAAGCAAAGCCTCCGTTTCCCCTGTTTTTATTTCGGTACCGATTATGCGGTATTGCCCGCCTTTAGCGCCTTTACAGGCCTGAGCATGCTGAAACCCAAAATCAATGACCAAATTTTTGCCATCACACCTTCAAAAGTAATTAAGGTATAGTTGTTTATATTTGGTCCAATGAGAAAAATCTTCGCTATTTTATTCTTTTCGATTGTTATCGGCCTAAAGGCAGGCGCGCAAATCAATATCAATCCGGGAGTAGACACTACAGACCTTGCCATTAAATCGGCTGTTAAATTCTATGCTGATTACATGAGCGAATTTAAAGGCAAAAAACTGCCCGACTTTAAGAAATATTGGAACGAAGAAGATTGCAAGAGCTACAAAATACCAGATCTTTCTATTTATGGCATTGGTGGGGATTATCCGATCTATTCCATGGCGCCCATCAAAACCATTACCTACGTCAAACCTCTGACCAACGATATGGTCATGCTCAAATCTATTGGCGGATGGATTGATACCCTAAAGATTTTGAATGTGATGTATATGTCTAATCACTTCATTAAAAAAGACAAAGATCAGCAACTGCATTTTGTAAAGCCCATAACCTTCTACAAACAGGATTGGCAACATACAGACCTTAGAAATATCCATTATACCTTTCCTAAAAAGCATACTTTCAATAAAAAAAGAGCAGAAATGCTCATTGTACAAATAGAAAAACTGGAAAAAGACTGGGGGCTTAAACCCATACAAATCGAATATGTCTTTGCCCCTACCTACGATGAAATACAACAAATTAGGGGTTTCGATTTTACGTTGGGCCTAGGCAACAGGAAAAAGCCGTCAGGACTATCAAACCAAACAGACAATATCGTGTATGGCGCTGGCAATGGCGAAAACTACTTCCACGAAATTGTGCATATCTACCTCAACCCTATACATCCCAAATCACCGTTAAACGAAGGCCTGGCTGTATTTTACGGTGGTTCTATGGGGCAAAGCCTTTCGTGGCACATCAGGCGGGTTAAAGACTACCTGAAAAACCATCCCGAAATAAGCCTAAACAAACCCCAGGAATTCTATTTCATGGATAACTATACCAATCCTTTAAGTTCTATCCAGGGCCTATTGTGCCACCTCGTTTACAAAAAAGACGGCATACAGGGTTTAAAACGCCTCATGGCCTACACCAATATGAACGAGGTGTATGAAAAAGAATTTAAGTTAGACCTCGAAAACCTCAATAAAGGACTGAGAGAGCTGATTGGAAAGCAGTAAAATCTATTTTGGCGAAACAGCTCATTAATCAACCACTTTCTGCAGGCTCAGCATCCAGTCGTTAAACATTTGCTGCTCAATCTGGATGATGGCTTCAGCGTGTTTTTCCCAATCTGGCGAAAATTCGCGCAACTGGTTCAACATTTCCTCCAAATGTCCCTCTTCTTCCAAGATAATCGATTTCACTGTTACCTTGCTTTCTTTTGCCGTTAAAATCTGCTGATAAATCGGATAGAGTTCATCAGCCCTCACCTCAATGGCATAGGTTACAAAAAGATAGGCAGCAAACTTCAAGTCGAAACCACTCAAGTTGAAATGCTTTTTCAGGTACCTGCAAACCTGTACATCGAGCGTATTCAGG
>JBCNPG010000267.1:0-5053 GCA_039593445.1 Pedobacter sp. | reverse complement strand
TACACCACCAATGTACAGCAGCAAAATACCATCAAAGACAACATGAAAACCATTGCCGATAGCTTGCATTCGCTCAGCAAGCGCGTGCCGCAAATCGAAAGCGTGGTAAATGCCGAGGTGGATAAGATTAATTTCAATATAGGCAAGGCGCTCGAATACTTGGGCGATAGGCGCACGCCCGAGGCCAATCGCTCGCAACAGTTTGCCATGACTTCGCTTAACAACCTGGCCCTGATGCTTAACGAAGCTTTGGACCAGCTTCAAAATGCCAAGAAGAACGGCAAATCTGGCGGCAAAGGCAAGCAAAGCATGCAGCAGCTGCAACAAATGCAGGACGAACTGAACAAAAGAATGCAAAATGCCCGCGAAAAAATGAAACGGGAAGGCAATATGGGCACTGTACCCAAAGGCCAGCAGAGCGAAGAATATGCCCGTATGGCCCAGCAGCAGCAAATGATTAGGGAAGCCTTGCAAAAAATAAACAAAGAAGAGAACAAAGATGGCAAGGGCAGCATGGGCGACCTGAACCAAATGGTACAGGACATGAAAAAGACCGAATCGGATTTGGTAAACAAACAAATATCCGAAGAAACCATGAACAGGCAGAAGAACCTCACGGTTAAGCTGCTCGATGCCCAAAAAGCGCAACGCGAACAGGATGAGGATTCGAAGCGCGAAAGCAATGCCGGCAAGGATTTTCCGCCGTCGTACAAACAGATGATGGACAAGTTCAAAAAGCAGCAGCAAAGCGAAACCGAGCTGATCCAAAAATTGCCTCCAAGCCTGAACTACTACTACAAAAACAAAATTGCAGAATATTTTAAATTGCTAAATTCGCCCAAATAATTACCGTCAATGCCGACCCCGTGTCGAGAGGTTGCTTTGCCCCTGCAAGCTCCTCACCGCAAAGACGTACATGAAGATCAAAGCAAATGGCAAAAATCAATTTCTTTACCGAAGACATTACCTATACCCTTAAACAGAAGACCCAGATCAGGCAATGGATCGAGGCGACGATCGTGGCAGAAGGCTATCAATTGGAGGAGCTCAATTTTATTTTGTGTTCTGACGCGTATTTGCTGCGTATAAACCAAGATTACCTGCAGCACGACGATTATACCGACGTAATTACTTTCGACAACTCAGGGGCCTTAAAAACGATTGCTGGCGATATCTTCATCAGCTTGGAGCGAATCCGCGAAAATGCGGGAGCTTTTAACGCCAATGTAATGGATGAGCTTTGCCGGGTAATGATACACGGAACTTTACATCTTTTGGGCTATAAAGACAAAACAAAGGCCGCCAAAACATTAATGACGGCCAAAGAAGACGAGTATCTAGCGTTGCGAAATCCATAGTCCGGATTGCGTAGTCCTAGGCTTGTTGGCTTATAAGTCAGTTGTTAACTGCCAACCGAAAACCGCTAAAACGTTTGTCCTTCCAACGCCGAGGCATCTGCCCATCTTGACTAAGCCCTAAGGCACCAGCCAAACATAAAGCAGGTAGCACAACAACAGGCCGATGATGGCCGAAACCAGTCCAGAAACCCGTTTCTTTTTCAAGAACAGCATCAGGATAAGTCCGGTTAACGAAACCAGCGTTAAAAAAACCGCCGAAATATCAATTACCCAGCCCCAGCCGGCACCCGAGTCGCGGCCTTTGTGCAAATCGTTCATAATGGCCACGATCCCCATCTTGATTTCAGAAAGCTCATAAGTGCCTTTTTCACGGTCAATAAAGGCATCGGCCGAATAAGCGGGTCCCTTAAACGTAACCGTTATTTCCGAATCGTCGATCCTGAATTCGCTTACTGCACCTTTGACGTGATGTTTATTGCGCATCCACTCTACGATTTCGAGCTTGGCCACTTTGTTGGTATCAGGATTATTGACCCATTTGGCGTTTAAGCTGCCTTTCTGCTTGCTTTCAATTTGCTTATCGCCACCAAGCCAACTGGGATGGTTCAGCGTTAAACCAGTTACGGCAAAGAAAAGCACGATGGCAAAACTGACCATCGAAAGGTAGATATGCAGCCAGCGCGAAAGCTTGGCTACATCCTTTTTTGCACTTTTCCCCGATTTTTGGGCAACCGTCTTCTTGGAAGTCAGCGCCCTTGGAGTTGGATTATTTTTTGTAGAAGTCAAAAGTTACGTTTGAGATTTCAACATTGCCTGCTGCCGTTGCTTTTTTGGCAGTTTTCTTAAATTCCATTGTCTGGCGAAGGATTTCATCCGTTCCGTGCTCTTTAGACGTTTCGATGATGATGGTATATTTGCCTTGAGCTACATAATTGCCCTTATCGTCTTTGCCATCCCACTTAATGGTGTATTTGCCAGGCGAGCGGGTTGCGCCTGTAACCGAAGCAAAATTGGCTTTATCGGCCTTAAAGCTTTCGCCATTGATGCGGTACCAGTTTTTAAGATCGGGCACCCATTTGGTTTTGTTGTACCATAAAGCCAGGTTGCGCACCGCTTCTTTTTGCTCGTTTTCTACCCAAATGGCGGCAAATGGCCTGTGGTTATTGCCTTGGATGGCATTAAACTCGAAATTAATCGCCAATTCATAATTTGGATCCCAAGGCTTGTCTTTTCCGAAGGCAACCGGAGCCACCTTGCTGATTTTGTTTTCTTTAACTGTGGGGTCGACCAAAGCATCCCAGCCAGCGCTTGCTACACGTTTGCCATCTTTGGTGATGATCAGGTATTCGGCATCTTTTACCGTTTTGGCCAAAGCTTCGCTCTCTTTGAGCGACAATACATTGAATGCGGTTGCCAATGCGCCCGCATCTGTTGCACTCGGTGCAATAACGGTAGCACTGATTACGCCTTCAACCGGTTTACCGGTACGCGGATCAACAATATGCGAATACCAATGCTTACCAATTTGTTCGCCTCTGCGGTAATTGCCGCTGGTAGCAACGGCCCTGTTGCTCACCAACAGATGGGCCAGAGGCGCATCGTTTTCGGCATTGGCCAAGGGGTTGGTCACGTTTACATGGTCTTGTACGTTGCCTTTAATCACCAAGTCGCCACCAATGTTTACCACCGCCGCATCTATTTTGGCACTAGCCAACGCGGCATCGCAAGCCAAATTAATGATGTAGCTTTTGGCGAAGGTATTCATCACCAAAGGCACATTGCTCAGGCGCGTTGCGGTTAGGTTTTTGGCATCGAGGGTATAATGAACTTGTTGCATGGCGGCTACGGCTGCGCCGATTTCAGCTTTGCTTGGCAATTGTTGTTTTTTGGCCGCATCGTTCCACAATTTACCGGCTACGGCCGCCGAAGCATCAAGGGCTCCATTGGTGCGCGATTTCCAGTCGGCAAACAGATTCAACATGTCAAAAAGCTCTTTTGAAACTTTTACGGGCTTGTTCAAGTCCTGTTTCATCCACTGGCTGAACTCGCTATTTGCATCGTAGGCACTAAAAATAGCCGAAAGGCGATTGATTTCAGCTAAAGCAGCCACTTCTGCCTTTTCGGCTTCAGCTTCCGAAGTACTGGTCATCTTAAATTCTAAAGATGTTCCCAATACATTTTCGTAATGCGAAACATACAGCTGCTGGTTGTTTTTTTTAGGAATTTTGGTAAGAGGCTGCCCGCCAATCATCAAAAAAGCCATGCAAAGAGAGGCAAATACTTTCATATCGTTATTAAGTTTAATTCTAAATAATGTGCAAATGTAAAATCTAAATCCGAATTTATGCTTTTTAGGACTGTATTTTTTACATTAAGGTTTAAACAGGGCGATAATTAAACCATTTTAGGCTTTGGCAAATGCGAGGGCTTCCTTAAATGATTCGATGATCAGCTGGTTGCTTCTCCTCAGCAACGTTAAGTTGATTTTGATCTTGACCTGGCCATCTTCTTTAGGCATTCCGAATACAATATTATGCTCCGTCCGCAACCGCTTGTTTAGTTTCTCGGCATCAATGCCCTTTTCTAGACTTACATTAAAAAGATTTGTCCCATTGGTCAGCGCATTGATCTTTATTCCTTTTAGGCTGTTGAGCTGCACAAACAGGTCTTTGGCTTTTGCCTTGATTTGTTGCATATCATCATCAATGGTATTCAAATGGTGCAGGGCAATGGCTGCACTGGGCCAATTGGTAAAAATACCCCCACCATGAATTTTAATCAGGTGGTGCATTTGGTCTATCAGGACTTTATCACCACACAAAACCGCGCCTCCAGTAGCACCCAGGTATTTGTAGAGGCAGAGGTAAACCGTATCAAAATAAGAGGCATATTCCTTTATCGTAGAGTTGGTAAAGGCCGTGGCCATATGCAGCCTAGCCCCGTCCAAATGCATTTTATAGCCTTGTTCCTTGCAATAAGCCGAAATCCTTTTGATTTCTTCCAGGGGGAAAAACTGGCCGTCGCACCTTCTCACGGGTGTTTCTATCGATACAGCGCCTACACCACCCACAAAATATTCACCCTGTTTATGGTATGCGATAGACTGCTGAAGCTCTTCTAAGGTAAAGTGGGCCTTTTCCTTGGCCAAGGGAATGAGCCTTTTGTTGAAAAGGGTTTGTGCGGCATCTCCCTCGTCGCGGTAAACATGACTGGTTTCTTGTACAAAAGCCTTGGTGTTTTGGCCACAGAGCACGCTAATGGCCAACTGGTTGGCCAAGGTTCCGGTAGGCAGGTATACCGCAGCCTCCTTTCCGGTAATGGCTATAAATTTCTTCAGCAGCTTGTCTATCGTACCGCCTTCGGCATAGCTATCCCTTTCGATGGGGTTAGCGCTATTGATTTCCTGCAATTTGGCGATCAGATCTTCAGGGCGATAAAAAATACCGTCGTTGATGAAGTAGACCACTTCCGAATCTTTCGAAAAACGCTGCGGAGTTGAGGCCATGGACTGAAAAGGAACCGCCGAGGTGAACAGGGGTAAAGCCGATAGGCTGGATAGCTTTAAAAAATCGCGTCGCTTGAAATTTGACATGCCAAAGGGATAGTTGGTTTCGATAAATTTGGGCTTTTCTTTTTTTAAATCCAATAGTTTTCATCGACTTAGACCCACAGGATTAAAACCACCTAAGGCCACT
>JBCNPG010000266.1:0-5078 GCA_039593445.1 Pedobacter sp. | reverse complement strand
CGGTAATTGGAGACAAGGAATTCCGTTTTACGGGAACCGTAGTAGGATCAAGTCCCAAAGTAACCGAAACTTATTACCTAAGCCGTTGAGCTCGTAAGGAATTTTGCATAAGCGCCTTGACTGTGTGAACGGTCAAGGCTTTTTTATTGATCAACTGGTGCAGATTTTTTGTGCCGGTGTCCTTACAAATAGGTTGATGTAGCCTTAAAAGGAATTAGGAGACGCAAAAAATGGGGCGCCAATGCCGGGCATCAAGCAGAGCGAACTACGAAACGCAAACGGATTAGGGCCATTTCTCTAATTCTTCTCGTCACGCTTCAAAAACAGGCTTTATTTCCGTAGTTTTGCAAACTATTTAAGCAAGAGCATTTTAATGGACTACCAATTTAAAGAGATAGAGCAAAAGTGGCAGCAATATTGGGCCACTAATCAGACTTTTAAGGCCGATAGCAATTCGGACAAACCTAAGTATTATGTACTCGACATGTTCCCATACCCATCGGGTGCGGGACTGCACGTAGGCCATCCGCTGGGCTACATCGCATCAGACATCTTTGCCAGGTACAAAAGATTGAAAGGCTTTAACGTATTGCACCCCATGGGCTACGACTCTTTTGGTTTGCCCGCAGAACAATATGCCATTCAAACCGGTCAGCACCCAGCCATTACCACCGAAACCAACATTGCCACCTATCGCAGGCAATTAGACCAGATTGGTTTTTCTTTCGATTGGAGCCGCGAAGTGCGCACCAGCGATCCGGGTTATTACAAATGGACCCAATGGATTTTTATGCAATTGTTCAATTCTTGGTATAACCTGGAAACTGATCGCGCAGAAGACATCACCACTTTGGTCGAAAAATTCAATGCTTCGGGCAGTGCCGAAGTAAAAGCCGTTTGCGACGAAGATACACGCAGCTTCCTGCCTAGCGATTGGGCTACTTTTACCGACGAAGAAAAACAGGAAGAACTGTTGAAATACCGCTTGACCTACCTCAGGGAAAGCACGGTAAACTGGTGCCCAGCCTTGGGTACCGTGTTGGCCAACGACGAGGTGAAGGACGGCTTCTCTGAGCGTGGAGGTTTTCCGGTAGAGCAAAAGAAAATGATGCAATGGAGCATGCGTATCTCGGCCTATGCCGAACGTTTGTTGCAGGGATTAGATACGATTGACTGGCCGGAGCCGGTTAAGGAAATGCAACGCAACTGGATCGGCAAAAGCGTTGGTGCCAGCGTAAAATTCAAAATCGATACGGAGAACTCGACATTGCCAGCCGAAAGCTACATCGAAGTTTTCACCACCCGCGTTGACACGATTTTCGGTGTTTCGTTTGTGGTGTTGGCGCCAGAACATGAATTGGTACAGCAACTCACCACGCCAGCCCAACAACAAATTGTTGACGATTACATCGCACAAACCAAGAAAAAATCGGAGCTAGACCGTATGGCCGATACCAAAACCGTTTCTGGCGCTTTTACGGGAAGCTATGTGCTCAATCCGGTTAACGGCGAAAAGGTGCAGATTTGGATTGCCGACTATGTACTGGCAGGCTATGGTACTGGCGCGGTAATGGGTGTGCCTAGCGGCGATCAGCGCGACTGGCTGTTTGCTACGCATTTCAATTTGCCGATCATCCAGATTTTGGATGCCCAGCAGGATATCGAAACCCAGGCTGATGCCACCAAAGAAGGAAAATATATCAATTCGGGCTTTATCAATGGCCTCAACTATACAGCAGCGGTTGCCTTTTTAAACAATTGGCTCGAAGAGCAGGGCGTTGGCAAAGCCAAGGTGAACTACCGCATGCGCGATGCCATTTTTGGTCGCCAACGTTACTGGGGCGAACCTATTCCGGTTTATTTCAAAGACGGCTTGCCTTATTTGGTTAAGGAAGAAGAATTGCCGGTGGTATTGCCAGAAATCGACAAATATCTGCCAACAGAAAGTGGTGAACCGCCTTTGGGTCGTGCCGCGGACTGGAAATACAATGGCGAATACGAATACGAATTGAGCACCATGCCGGGCTGGGCGGGCAGTAGCTGGTACTGGTACCGTTACATGGATGCGCAAAACGATTCGGAATTTGCCTCGAAAGATGCAGTAGCCTACTGGAAAGATGTTGATTTATACATCGGCGGTTCGGAGCACGCCACCGGCCACTTGCTGTATAGCCGTTTTTGGAACAAGTTTTTAAAGGATTTGGGTTATGTAACCGAAGAAGAGCCTTTCAAAAAACTGATCAATCAGGGGATGATCCAAGGCCGTAGCAATTTTGTTTATCGTGTGGTTGATGCCGAGGGCAGGGGTACAAATACTCTAGTGTCATACGGCTTGAGGAAAGATTACAAAACCATCGCCTTGCACGTAGATGTAAATATCGTAGAGAACGACATCCTGAACATAGAGAAATTCAAGGCTTTTAGGCCAGAGTTTGAAAATGCCGAGTTTATTTTGGAGGGTGGCAAATACATCTGTGGCGTAGAGGTAGAAAAAATGTCGAAATCAAAATTCAACGTGGTAAACCCCGATGTGTTGATTGAGCATTATGGCGCCGATACCTTGCGGATGTACGAGATGTTCTTAGGGCCCTTAGAGCAGAGCAAGCCTTGGAATACCAACGGCATTGAGGGCGTGTTTAAGTTCTTGCGTAAATTTTGGCGCTTGTTCCACAACGAAGAGTGGCAGTTCCATGTTAACGATTCGGTGCCAACCAAGGCCGAACTGAAGGCCTTGCACAAGATCATTAAAAAGGTGCAGGACGATATCGAGCGTTTCTCGTTCAATACTTCGGTATCGAGCTTTATGATCGCCGTAAACGAACTGACCGACCTGAAATGCAAAAACCGTCAGGTATTGGAAGACCTGGTGGTGGTGCTTTCGCCATATGCACCGCATATCTGCGAAGAGCTCTGGTCGTTGTTGGGCAACGAGAATTTGTCGACAACGCCTTATCCAACCTTTAATCCGGCTTACTTGGAAGAGAACGAATTTGCTTATCCGATCTCGATCAACGGCAAAATGAAGATGAACCTCAACTTGAGCCTCAGTCTCGACGAGAGCCAGGTACACGAAGCGGTATTGGCCGATGAGCAGGTACAGAAACACCTGGAAGGCAAAACGCCAAAGAAAATCATTTTCGTGAAAGGAAAGATTGTAAATATCGTCGTGTAGTCGCCAAACGCCCGACGCTTATCACTTAACATACAGCCACGAATTGACAGGTTTACTGTTGATTTGTGGTTTTTTTGTTTAGAACGGGCTCATTCAACAACATCAATTTGGCCTATCCATAATTCTCCTCCCCTGGAGGGGTGGCCGTAGGTCGGAGTGGTTATGATGGGGAGATTTGAATGGCTGGTCATTAGTTGCCTCTTAAAATATTTTTCTGCCTTATTGTGATTTTTCTGACCTTGTTGCGAATAATAGGGAAAACAGTTTCCAAGATCCATGTCGCAAGCACCCGTAGTCCAACAAGAATTTCTCCAGCTCATTGAAGCCAATAAGCGAATCATCTTTAAGGTGTGCAATTCTTATTGTCCCAATGCCAGCGATAGGGAAGACTTGGCCCAAGAAATCATCTTTCAGTTATGGAAATCGTGGGGCAACTTTAACAAGGCCTATCAGCTTTCTACCTGGATGTATCGCATTGCGCTGAATGTGGCCATTTCATTTTACCGGAGCGAAAGGAAATCGACCGGCACTGTTTTGATGGGCGAACAGGTGATAGAAATGGCCGACGAAAACCTGGACGCGGGTTTAGAAGGTAATTTGGGCTTGTTGCAACAATTCATTGGGCAGCTAAAGCCCCTAGACAAGGCATTGATGCTGCTTTACCTGGAAGAAAAGCCACATAGGGAAATTGCTGAAATCATGGGCATCAGTACCACCAATGTGTCTACCAAGATTGGCCGGATCAAGGAACAGCTCAAACAAAAATTTTCCAACTTAAAAGCTTAACATCATGCAAGAATTAGAAATCATCAATCTCTGGAAGCAATACGACGAAAAACTGGAAAAATCCATTTCCCTAAACCAAAGGGTCATCGCCGAACTGCAGCAGCAAAAAGCAAAAAATGCGTTGAGGCCAGCCAAGCAGATCAAACGGTTTGCCGTGGTTGCCGGCTTGGTCTATGTAGCTTGTTTGTCTTTCCTGGTGTATCACGCATTAAGGTTCGAGAACATATTCTTTGTGTCGTCGCTTGGCATCAGCATCGTGATCACCCTCATTGCCATCGTAGTTTATATCGACCAGCTCTACCTGATTAATGATATCGACAATAGCGAAAGTGTAGTCCATATGCAACAAAAACTGGCCGATTTGCAAACCTCTACCTTAAAAATAGTACGCATATTGCTGTTGCAACTACCGTTTTATTCAACTTGGTACATCAACTTTGAGTGGATTAGGGAATCGCCAAACTCGTTCTATTTTATCCACTTGCCTATCGTGTTTCTTTTTGCGCTGGCCGCCGTTTGGCTGTATAGGAACATCGACATCAAAAACATGGACAAAAAGTGGTTCAAATTGCTGTTCAGTGGGCCAGAATGGACTACTATTGTTAAATCAGGGCAATTTCTAAAGGAAATCGAACATTTTGAAAAAGCCTGAGGCGTACAGTTCACCGACCCCAGAACTCCATTCACCGATTTTTACCAACAAATGGTCAAAAATCAGTAGGCATTGCTGTAACAAAAGCTAATTTTGGCAGACTAAATACAAACAAACAATATAGCAATGAAAAAAATTCTACTTCTATGTATCGGTTTAATTTCGGTTTTAGGTGCCAAGGCCCAATTCCCAGGCTTGGGAGGTGGCAACGCAGCGCCCAAAATAACCGGACGCATAACCGCAGTGATCATAGATTCGTTAACCAAGCAACCTATTGATTATGCAACGGTTTCTTTAACCAAGGTGAAAGATGGCAAAGCCGTAAATGGTGGTGTAAGCGACGAGAAAGGAAAGGTAACCCTTCAAAATGTAGCGCCAGATGAATATAAATTGTCAATTGGCTTTATTGGCTATACTTCTAAAAGTATTTTGGTTAAAACCACGCCCGGAAAACCGGATAATAATTTG
>JBCNPG010000265.1:0-5096 GCA_039593445.1 Pedobacter sp. | reverse complement strand
CATAAACACGGCCAAAAAAAGAAGCAGCACGATAGCGAAGCATTTTAGGAAGTTTGGAACGGAGTTTGTAAGGTGTTTTGAGATTATAAAAATTTGTTTAATTTTGTATTGCAAAAAATTATACAATTAATATTTGTTTAACCTTAAAAAAGAAAAATTATGAATTATTCTACTTTAAAGAAAGGTGTTGCAGCCTCTTTAGTAGCATTATTGGGAGTTACCACTCTTGCTAGTGCTCAGGATGCTCCTGCATCATCTTCTGCCAAAGTATTTGGTGGAAGAGGACAGTACAGAACGTGGTCTTTCGGTATCAATGGTGGTGTTTTGGCACCAGTTGCTGTTATCGGTGGTACCAACGACTTTACTAACTGGGATGTTAACTTGGGTTACGGAATTTCATTGCGTAAACAATTAGGTCATGCTTTTGGCTTAGAAGGTAACATCTTCCGTGGCAAACTATCTGGTACTAACAAAGATGCTACCGGTGGTATTAAAAACGGGATTAAAGAATTCGAAACCGACATTCAATATGCTGCTGATTTAAGAGGTGTTGTGAATGTCGCTACTGTAGATTTCCTACGTCGTGAGAATTCAGTTAACTTCTTCGTTACTGCTGGTTACGGTTTAATGGCTTACAATCCAAAAGTAACTTTAGCTAACGGTACTGTTGTTAACAACAAAGGTAATTTCGGCGAAAACCGTGATAAAGACTTCATCAAAGAAGCTTATATCCCTGTAGGTGCTGGTATCAAATTCAAAGTTTCAGACCGCGTATCTTTCAACTTGGCTTACACCATGAACTTTGTTGATGGCGATAACGTTGATGGAGTTTATGCTGGTGGTACTTCAAAAGATAAATTCTCTTACGGTTCTGCTGGTTTAGAATTCTCTCTAGGTTCTAAAGCTAAACCTAACTTGGATTGGGTTAACCCAGTAGCGATGATGTATGATGAATTGAAAGATCCTTCATTACGTCAAGAAGTTGAAGCATTGAAAAACCGTGTTTCTAACGTTGAGAAATCAGTTGAAGACTTGAAAAAAGATTCTGATGGCGACGGCGTAGCTGATCAATTCGATAAATGCGCTGGCACTCCAGCTGGAACTAAAGTTGACGGTTCAGGATGTCCACTTCCTGCTCCAACTGTAATCAACAACACTCCAACTACTCCAGTTTCAACTGTGACTGGTTTCGAGCCAATCCAATTCGAGTTCAACTCATCAGTTTTGAAAACCGAATCTTATCCAATCTTAGATAAATTATCTTCAGTATTGCGTGAAAACGGTGGTAAAGTAACCTCTAAAGGTTATGCTTCTAGCGAAGGTACTGCTGCATACAATTTGAAATTATCTAAAGACAGAGCTAACTCTGTTAAAACTTACTTAGTAAACTCTGGCGTTAACGCTAGCCAAGTAACTGTTAAAGGTTATGGCGAAGCTAACCCAGTAGCTTCTAACGACACTGAAGAAGGTCGTATCCAAAACCGTCGTGTTGAGACTTCAAGAAACTAATCTTGCTTAACTCGATAAGAAAAGAGCCCCGAAATTTCGGGGCTCTTTTTTTTTATCCTTACATTTGTATCATGTACTTCTTTAGAAAGAATAATCCAGACAGACCAAAAAATACCAACATCAAGATCATGCATGCCATTAATGCCATCGCTATCATCTTGTTTTTGGGAGGCATTGTCTGGAAACTCGTACAATGGTTCATTCTTAAAAAATAACCAGCCGACTATACACTCGATCGATCAAAAACCAATAGATGAAAACAATAATCAATACCAGTAATGCCCCTGCCCCAATTGGTCCTTATAGTCAGGCCGTAATTGCCAATGGATTTCTGTTTGCCTCAGGACAGGTAGCCATCAATCCCGAAAGCGGAGAACTTAACCAAACTTCTATTGCCGAAGAAACGCACCAGGTCATGCGCAATATCAAGGCGGTGCTATTAGAAGCCGAGTACGATTTCGAGCATGTGGTTAAAACCACCATCTTTCTGTCGGATATGAGCTTGTTTGCCGAAGTGAACGAAGTATATGGCTCTTACTTCCAATCGGAATACCCAGCCCGCGAAACCGTTGCCGTAAAGGGCCTGCCCAAAGGCGTAAATGTAGAAATATCGGTAACCGCCTATAAGGCTTAAGCAATTGCAACAGGCTAAGACCAAATATCTGCTGGCCGGATTTCTATCTGTAGCCATTTGGGGTTTCTTTGCCATTCCACTAAGGAATATCAAAGCATTCCCTTCGCAAGAAATCCTCTATTACCGCATATTTACTTCTCTGGCGGTGATCTGGTTGGTTATTCTTTTGTTTAGAAGGAAATCGCTTGCCAACGATATCCAATATTTTAAGTCGGCGGCACCTAAAGCAAAACGAATCATTATTTACCAAATATTGGGAGCCACAGTACTGCTTTCGCTCAACTGGTATACTTATATTTATGCAGTTAACAACGTGAGCCTCAAATCGGCCGCATTTGCCTATATGGTATGCCCGTTGATTACTGCTTTCGGCGGCTTCCTGATTTTGAAGGAAGAGCTTTCCAGGCTTAAGCTGATTTCCTTGGCCGTTGCCCTGCTCAGCATCGTGATGTTGGCTACCGGTTCATTGGTAGAGGTAGCCTGGTCTGTTATGATCGCCGCGCTTTATGCATTTTACCTGATTATCCAGCGCAAGATGCAGCACCTGGATAAGCTTAATGTACTGGCCGTACAGATTGCCATAGCGGTGCTGCTGATGTTGCCCTTTTATTTAAGCAGCCATCAAGATGTTCCCTCAAGCATCTGGTTTTGGGGAAACATTGTACTGATTGCCGTACTGTTTACCATTATTCCATTATTCCTTAGTCTTTATGCGCTGATTGGAATTCCTACTTCCACTTTAGGCATTATCATTTATATCAATCCCATTATCGCATTTACGGTGGCTATCGTCTATTTTGGAGAGCGCATATACCTGCATCAGCTGCTGGCCTACCTGTTGCTGCTGTTTGCCGTTTTGCTATTTAATTGGAACTTGATGAAAGATATTTTTACTTTTAAGAGAAAATAGTTCGTTTTGCAGGCTTCAAATTTAGATACACCTCTTGTTTACCTTAAGGGCGTAGGCCCTAAGCGTGCGGAGCTTTTGCAAAAGGAATTGGGCATGTCTACCTACAAAGACCTGCTTTATCATTATCCTTTCAGGTACATCGACAGAACCCGTTTTTATCGAATTAGTGAGCTTGATCCCGAAATGCCTTTGGTGCAGGTAGTGGGCAAAATACTGAGCAAGGAGGTTATTGGCGAGAAGCATAAAAAACGTTTGGTAGCCAAGTTTGCCGACGAAACAGGGGCAATCATGGAGCTGGTCTGGTTTCAGAGCATTAAATGGGTAGAGGATCACGTTATGCGGGGCAGTACCTACATCGCTTTTGGAAAGCCTACATTATTCAACGGCAACTTTAGCATTTCGCATCCCGAACTCGAAAATTATCCTCGTCAAGCCGGCTTAACGGGTAACCTTACCCTGCAGCCGATTTATAGCTCTACGGAAAAACTTAAAAAGAATTTTCTAGACAGCAAAGGCATCCAGAAATTAATCCAGCAGGTGATCGAGTTGCATATTAACGAGGTTCGTGAAACGATGCCGGCCTATGTACTCGAAAAATATAAGCTCATCAGCAGAAAAGAAGCTTTGCTCTATATCCATTTTCCTGCCAGCCAGGCCAAGTTGCAACAGGCCGAAAGGCGATTGAAATTTGAGGAACTGTTTTTTATCCAGTTGCAGCTGCTGTACAATAAGCAGGTGCGCAGCCTCAAGTTTAAGGGGCTCTTGTTTGATACGGTTGGCAATCGCGTAAATACGTTTTACAAAGAAATGTTGCCTTTCGACTTGACCAACGCCCAGAAGCGGGTAATCAAGGAAATAAGGATCGATACGCAGAAAGGCAGTCAGATGAACAGGCTGGTGCAGGGAGATGTGGGTAGCGGCAAAACCGTAGTGGCCTTGATCAGCATGTTGCTGGCCAATGATAACGGCTATCAGGCTTGTATGATGGCGCCGACCGAGATTTTGGCCAGGCAGCATTACGAGTCGCTGGTTTCACTGTTAAAGGGCGAACTGGTCAATATTTCCATCTTAACAGGCACCACCACCAAGAAACAGCGTACGGTTTTGCATCAGCAATTAGAAAATGGCGAAATCGATATCTTGGTGGGCACCCATGCCCTGATTGAGGACAAGGTAAAATTCAAGAATTTGGGCCTAGTGGTTATTGACGAACAGCATCGATTTGGTGTAGAACAAAGGGCCAAACTGTGGAGGAAGAACACTACTCCGCCACATATTCTGGTCATGACGGCTACCCCTATTCCACGTACTTTGGCCATGACTTTATACGGCGATTTGGATGTGTCGGTTATAGATGAACTTCCTGCCGGCAGAAAGCCCATCGAAACACGACATTTGTTCGAAGGCCAGCGCCTGCGGATGTTTGGCTTCATGAAACAGGAGATAGCCAAAGGCCGACAGGTCTATGTGGTGTATCCTTTGATCAAGGAAAGCGAAAAGCTCGACTTGATGCACTTGGAAGCAGGCATAGAACAGCTGCGGTTCGAGTTTCCGTTGCCCAATTACCAAATCAGCATCGTACATGGACAAATGCCTAATGCTGATAAGGAATTTGAGATGCGCCAGTTTATTGAGGGCAAAACGCAGATCATGGTGGCTACCACGGTAATCGAGGTGGGGGTTAATGTCCCTAATGCTTCCGTAATGATCATTGAAAATGCCGAACGATTTGGGCTTTCGCAATTACACCAGTTGCGTGGGCGTGTAGGTCGCGGGGCCGAACAGTCTTATTGCATTTTGATGTCGAGCAATAAACTCGGAGAGCACTCCAAGCTGCGCCTCGGCACGATGGTTAAAACGAATAATGGTTTCGAAATCTCTGAGATAGACCTACAGTTGAGAGGGCCAGGCGATATTACGGGAACCCAGCAAAGCGGAGTACTCGAACTGAAAGTGGCCAATTTGGCCAAAGATCAGGTTATTCTGCAGGAAGCCCGAAATACGGTCATCGAAATATTTGAGCGCCACCCAATGGTAAGCTTG
>JBCNPG010000264.1:0-5100 GCA_039593445.1 Pedobacter sp. | reverse complement strand
ATCGTAATTTGCCAAACCGAAGCAGAGTTGTTGATGGAGGTTAGCAACAGTATTGCCTTACGCCAAGCAAAGACCGGAGGAATAGGGTTGGCCAATGTGCAGAAACGATTGGAACTGCTTTATCCTGATGGCTACACCTTAGCGCAGGAATCAGATGGTAAAACTTATCAGGTACATTTAACTTTGCAAATGAAATGACCAATTGCCTAATTGTAGACGACGAGCCTTTAGCCCAAGAGATTTTGGCCACCTATGTGCAGGGTACAAGCGCATTGCGTTTGGTAAAAACCTGCAATACGGCATTTGAGGCATTTGAGGTGTTGCAACAGGAGAAAATAGAGCTGCTGTTTTTAGATATTAAAATGCCTGGCTTGAGTGGAATTGATCTGATCAAGTCGCTCAAGAACCCGCCTGCAGTTATATTTACAACGGCCTATTCTGAATATGCGGCTACAAGCTACGATTTGGAGGCGATAGATTACCTGCTGAAACCCATTACCCAAGAGCGTTTTGACAAAGCCCTGGCGAAGTTCTTGAAGCTGCAGCCTGTGGCGGATGTAGCCAGTAATTTTACCTATTTCAAGGTGTCGGGCAAGTTGGTCAAAGTGCTGCATGCCGATATTCTGTATGCCCAATCCATAAAGGATTACATTTTGCTGCACACTTCAAACGGCAACCACATCGTTCACATGACCATGAAATACCTTGGAGAGTTGCTGCCGAACAAAGAATTTGTAAGGGTGCATCGTTCCTATTTGGTGAATAGAAACGCCGTGCAGGTTATCGGCAAAGCCTATTTACGCATCAACGAAATAGAAATCCCTATCGGCGAGCGCTATAAAGGTTTAGTGGTTCAATAGTTCAACAGCCCGTATCCATTCGTGGATTAAGCCTGAACTTTCAAGCTTAACGGATTAATTTTGCTTTCTTTCAAAATAACTGCCATTGTATTTATAGGTAATAAATTTTGGCGTTACTTCGCCATTTGCTTTAACCAGCGGGATTCTGATTTCTTTTTTTGCCTCATCAAAATAGATAAGCTTTACAGGTCTTTCCTTACGGTCTACCACCGAGAAGAAATCGAACTCAAAACCTAATGAATTGTTAAGGCCACTTTTGGTTTTAATGAGGTCCGCATCTTTTAATTGCCGATTTTCGATTTTGAATAAACTGATTTTTTGGTAAGCCAGCTTCGTTGATAAAATAGCGTGTAGATAGCCGAGATAAATCGGCCCAGTGCTTGTTCTCATTGTAAATATTTCAGAAAACAAGCCCTTGGCGTCACCAGTGGAACCCATGGCTTTAGCTAATACCGTATTGCCAGCTTGATACTGGTAAACGTTTTCAAAAAAATGCATGGTTCCACCGGTATAGGTATCCCATGAGTAAATTCTAAATTTTTTATCGACCGAAGTAGCGATGGTCAAGCCCTCTTTTTGTAGTACATTAAAGTCATAGCCCAGCGTTAAAGGCTGATCTTTAGCGTATTTAAGTAGCTTTTTCTTTAACAAGCTATTTTCTTTGCTTAAAGAATCTCCAACGCTTAGTTTATCCTGATATCCGATCTCCGACCAATAATGGATCCTCTTTAAGGTTTTTAACAGGTCTTTTTCAATCATGGATAAGTTTTGACCGTAAGCTGTTGCTGAGAGGGCGACTAAAATGATTGTAAACAGTTTTTTCATTTTGTTTAGGTGATTGTTAATGCGTTAGTAGTAAGTTGGATGTTTCCTGATCAATTTTCGTCCGGTTCTCGGATCTCATCAGTAAGCCTACAGCCGACTAAGGTATGCGTACCTGTTTGGCCTTTTGCTGCAGCTGCACAATCACTTTGTCAATGTTCTTCTGCATGGTTTCGGCGGTTTTGAGATAATGGAGGTATTTGAGGATGTCTTTCTTTCTGGTGGCGTTAAGTTGTTCGAATTCTTTTTCGAGTTGGTTTATTTTGAGCGAAGCAACCAGCATCTCTGGCATGTCGTACATTTTCTCTACCAGTTCGTCGTTCTGCCCGATGGCAAAAACAGCGATTTCGCCTACAGCCGTTTGACCGCCTTTCATCATGATCAGATTTACATATAGTCGGTGGGGCGAGTTTTTTACTGGCACCAAGGTCTGCTTAAAATCAAAACCGTTGACCGACCCTTTAATGCGGATATAGCCCTTGTCTTTTTTCAGTTGATCGGTAATAGACCGAGGCACATCAACTGCCCAGTTAATACCTGTTTTGTAGATTTCAGCCTTAAAATGATGTTCCATTATTCTATTCGGTAAACTCGCTTTGGGGCAACCCACTACTTTTCAAGTCTCGCTTTAATAAATCCGTCCATGGCTCTTTCAACACCAGGTACGTCCTTAGAGGTAATTGAGGAGCCGATAACGTGATTGCCTGCATTGGGTATGGCCACTTTCTCCTTTTGGTTGGCAGGCGTACCCAATTTGTCGAACATTTTGAGCATGGCATCCACACGCACTACCGGATCTTGTTCCGTTTCGTTTTTATAATAATACAAGAGCAGTACGGGCTGTTTTACCTTGGCGAATAATTCGGGCACCATAGCGGTTTCGAGCAATTCCTGAAGGGCTACGGTAGATTCTAGGCGATAATGTGTATACCAGTATTTCCGATAGTCAAGTTCTTTGTCGTCCACTTTACGTTCGTCGCCACCAACTACTTTCCGCGCTATTTGCAGTCCCCAAGGATTGTTCAGCATCCATGCTTTGGAATCGTTAATGGCAATATTCGGCGATAGCAACACCAAACTGTTTACTTCCGGATAGGTGGCCGCCAGTTGCAAGGCCAAACTTCCGCCGGTAGAAGTACCCATCAGGATGACCTTTTTGCCCAGTTTTTTGCCAATAGCATAAGCCAGTTTGCCACTTTCCCACAGCTTATCGGCCGTAAAATACTGCATTGGTGCCACCGTGTCGAGCCCATGGTCGGCCAAGCGCGAAAGGTAAAGATTGGCATGCAAGGCCTTGGCCAAATAGTAATAAGCCGGGTCGCCTTCTTTTTTGGAGGCCGAAAAACCATGTAAATACACGATGGCATATTCGGTTTGCCGATGCGTACTGTCAGCCCAAACAATTTCGGCCTCGTTGCCCGGTTTCACCTTGTATTTGGCCTCATGTTTCGCTATGAACTTGGTCAATTGATCGATTGCTGGAACAGCTGGGAAGCGTTTGCTGTATATCGGCGTCTGAGGATGAGGGCCGACCAAATAAACAATGGTAAGTACAACAACGAGTGCCAGCAATATGCCAAGGAATATTTTCATGACTTTGGGGATTTGTTTTTAATGGGCAATTAACAGCTAAAGAACCATGTTTTGCACAAATGTATGCAACGTTTTGAACGAATAGTCTGATTAAAAATACGCTTTTAATGGAATTTAACTAAGTTTGCAAACACATTTTTAGCCCGAATGCCCGGAATAGACCAGATACAACAGCCCATTGCTGCAGAGATTAATGCATTTGAAGCAAAATTCAAGGATTCGATGCACAGCGAGGCGCCGTTATTGAACCGAATTACCCACTACATTGTAAAAAGAAAGGGCAAGCAAATGCGCCCGATGTTTGTGTTTTTTGCCGCCAAGCTTTGTGGCGAGATCCAAGAATCGACCCACCGTGGCGCAGCCTTGGTCGAGCTGTTGCATACGGCTACGCTGGTGCACGACGATGTGGTCGACAATGCCTACGAGCGCCGTGGTTTTTTCTCGATCAACGCATTATGGAAAAACAAAATCGCGGTTTTGGTGGGCGATTATCTTTTGGCTAAAGGTTTGTTGCTTTCGGTAAACAATAACGAGCATGCATTGTTAAAAATAGTATCGGAGGCTGTGCAGCAGATGAGCGAAGGCGAATTGCTGCAGATTGAGAAGGTGAGGCGCATGGACATCAGCGAAGAATTGTATTTTGAAGTAATCCGACAAAAAACAGCATCGCTCATTGCTTCCTGCTGTGCCTGTGGGGCAGCTTCGGTGGGTGCAAGTGCCGAAACCATTGAAAAAATGCGTTTGTTTGGCGAGAAGGTAGGAATTGCCTTTCAAATCAAAGACGACACCTTTGATTTTGGTACCGACGATGTGGGCAAGCCTTTGGGCATCGACATCAAAGAGAAAAAAGTAACGCTGCCTTTGATCTATGCCCTGAACAGGGCCGAAAAATCGGAGCGCAAACGCATCATCAACTTGGTTAAAAACCATCAGGATGATCCGAAGAAAATACAAGAGGTCATCGATTTCGTAAATAGCAAAGACGGTGTGCATTATGCCAACCAAAAAATGCTCGAGTACCAGAAAGAAGCCTTTGACATTTTATATCAGTTTAAGGAAGGGGAGGCCAGAACAGGCTTGGAGCAATTGGTAAGATATACCACAGAACGTAAAAAATAAATGTCGAACGAACTATTATTCATTGGCGGGTTCCTGCTTTTTATTGTGTTGATTTTAGCCCTCGATCTAGGGCTTTTCAGCAAAACAGATAAAGTGGTGAGCTTAAAGCAGGCCGGTATCATGAGCTTTGTGATGGTGCTTTTGGCGCTCGGCTTTTATTTTTTGCTGCTATTGGAAGGGCAGGAGCTGCATGGCATTGACAGCTATGCCAAGCTCGAACATATCGTAAAGGCACATCAGCACCAGATTACGTTGGTTCCCGGCAACTTTGAAGAGAGCCTCAGGATCTACAAGCAAAACTTGGGTATTGAGTTCTTAACGGGTTACGTAATCGAGTATGCGCTTTCGGTTGATAATATCTTTGTCATTGTGCTGATCTTTTCGGCATTTGCCGTACCCGAAAAATATTACCACCGCGTGCTGTTTTGGGGTATCTTGGGAGCCATCATCATGCGCTTCATCTTCATTTTTGCAGGTGCGGCGCTCATCAGCAAGTTTGCGTGGATTTTATACGTGTTCGGAGCCTTCCTCATTTTTACGGGCATACGCATGTTTTTGAGCAAAGAAGAAGACGATAAAATCGATCCCGAAAACCATAAGGTTGTCAAGTTTGCCTCCAGGTTTTTTGCCATCCACCCCCGGTACGAGGGCAAAAAGTTCTTTTTTAAAGTAAATGGCAAAACCCTGCTTACACCGCTTTTTCTCG
>JBCNPG010000263.1:0-5136 GCA_039593445.1 Pedobacter sp. | reverse complement strand
CACTCCAGTTCTTCTCTGGTAATAATGTTGACCACCTTACCTGTTTGTGCTTGTTTTTGATCATTTTTGGTAGCAGCAATAACTACTTCGTTTAGCGACTGTACCTCTTGGGCTTTTGTTTGGCTGCCCATTAGCACCAATTGCGCAAGTCCCAGACCTGCCACAATGCATTTGGTTGTTTTGTTCAATGTAGTGAGTTTTTTTGTGCACACAGCTACAGAATCAACGAAAGAAATGAGGTATAAATAAAATTAGTCCCACTCCTAGCTTCAATCCCCGAAAGCTATGAATTATTTACTTGTAGGCAGGTCTTCTGACTTACTCCCGGTTTCCGGCCTTCCCATTTCTCATCGAAACAGTGGCTAAGATTCGAAAACCGTTATAGAGCTCACAGCTGCGGGACAGTTACGGATTTACACCGTATTCCCTTTTAATCCCAATCCGAAGACCGGGAACCTAAAAGCGACGCAAAGGTAAATTATTTCTGATTGATAAAAAAAAGACGATGAATTATTTTGAATGACGTTATGGGTTGACCGCTTTTACTCTGCCAATAGCTTTGGGTTTACGCCGAAAATTTTGCGCATGAATTTAGTCCGGCCATCGTTTTGATCCTTATTCTTCGTCTAGCAATTGTTGCTTTAGCACCTGTAGCTGATTGGCTTCCTCTTTAGGCAATACAGGAAATTTGAGCTTCATTTTCTCGAATGTTTCGGCAATTACCTGACTGATGACCAAACGGGTATACCATTTTTTATCGGCTGGAATCACAAACCAGGGCGCATTCTCGGTTGAGGTTTCCTGGATGGCTTCTTCATAGGCTTCCATGTATTTTTTCCATAGCGCCCTTTCTTTTAAATCTCCTGCAGCAAACTTCCAGTTTTTGGCCGGATCTTCAATACGGTCTAAGAAGCGCTGTTTTTGTTCTTCCTTTGACACATTTAGGAAAAACTTCAAAATTACAGTTCCATTGTCGGTCAGCTGCTTTTCAAAATTACGGATGTTCTCGTACCTGTTTTTCCAAAATTTGGCATCTATTTGTTTTACATCGGAATAGCCGGGAAGGTTTTCGCTCAGTACATATTCCGGATGTACCTTACACACCAATACGTTTTCGTAGTGAGAACGGTTATGGATACCTATTCTTCCTTTTTCTGGCAATGCCCTGTAATGGCGCCATAAAAAATCATGGCGATATTCTTCGCTGCTTGGCGTTTTAAAGCTATATACCTGGCAACCCTGCGGATTAAGTCCCGACATCACATGTTCAATAGCACTGTCTTTTCCAGCAGCGTCCATGGCCTGAAAGATGATCAAAAGCGATTGCTGGCCCGCCGCATACAGTTTTTCCTGGTAATCGGTGAGCTGCTCCTTGGCTTTTTCCAGTTCGAGCTTTCCTTTTTCCTTATCCAGGTCGCCGTGATAGCTGGTGCCGAAATCTTTGAGCTTAAATTTCTTTTGGGTAGAGGCTTGATATTTTTGGGTATCGATTTTCATAAGCATTGCATTTTAGCTTTAAATATAAAGCAAAATTTATTCTTCTTCCGCTTCATGAAAATCTTTTGAGGAACTGCCAGTGCCACTATCGCTATCGTTTGGATGTTCGGCAGGCTTTTTAGAACTGCCGGTAAATGCATCGTCGCTTAACGAATCGTAGCCTTGGGTACCGGTATTGTCTAAACCGTCCCTTGGTGCAACTTTTGTTGGTGGTATCTCTTTCTTTTTAGACATGATTATTGTTTTATCGAAAAACAAAAGCAAGCCACAAAAGTTTGTTTTTAAGCCTAGTTCTTCGATTGTGGTCGTTTCCAGCCTAAAAACGTTGCGGTTTTTTCATAGTATTCTTCTATGGATTCGAGGCCAACGGATTTTCTCCTTTCATTAACATGTTCGGGATCGGCCAAGTCTGCCGGATAGATGATTTTGTTATTGGCATCAAACAATCCGGTTTTTGGAGAAAAAGTAAGCTGTGTACCATAAAGCTGCTTTCCTCCGCTGTTGCGCTGTACACGGTCGTATAAATAAGCGTAATTCTTTCTCAAAGCCTGACCTTTCTTAGAAACTTTGTCTAAAACGGGAAGTAGCTGTTGTTGGAAAGCAAGATCTTTATCAGCATGCTGGATCAGCACAAAAAAGTTGTTCGAAGTTTCTTTGCCGATCATTTTGAAGGTAGGGTAACCATATTTGGCATAAATATTTTTTACGATTTGGATGTTGCGCACAAAGGTCTCATCTTTCAATGCTTCCTGTTTTTTGATGCTGTCTGCAGGAGCCTTTTGCTCGAGCAGTTCCTTAAATTTAAGCTGCACCGCTTGGTCCACCTGATAAAGGCTATCAATGGTTTTGGCTAGGCGGGGATTGGTTTGTGCGGTTGCCTTAAAACCCATCAAGACAACAAGAATGACATATAGCTTTTTCATTTTCCAAAATTAGCCAGCGGTTTGCCGACAAAATTGTACGGATGTAAACTAAATGTACAACCAGAGATTTTCTTGCCTGGTCGTTGCTTTTTCGAAGAATGCCTTTGGCGAAAGCGAAGTCAGCTCCCTTACATCCCTTATGAAATGGGATTGATCATAGAAAAAATTGCCCAATGCTAACTCGGTCAGGTTTTTAGCCGCTGCACTGGTTGCTACCGCGTTCCTAAAGCGTTGGATCTTGCGGAAATCGGTCGGTGTTTTGGCCAATAGCCTTAAAAACAGCCTATTCATATATTGTCTCGAAAGTTTTAGATCTTTTGCGATGGCCGAAATGCTCTTGCCCTGCTCGAGTTCATCAAGCATTTGCAAAAGCAATTGGTCGGTTTCGAATGCCTTTTTCGACAGCCAATATTGCTCCAATAAACTGATCTGCTCGCTCCTATCCGTGCTATCCAATATCTTGCTCATCACCTCTTCAAAATCTGCAAAAGGCATAAAATTGTCAAAGCTGGCTGTTTGGCGGTAATTAGCCGGTGGAACAAAAGCATGCAATCCCAAAGGCTTGAAATAAATGGTGACTTCGTTCACAGGCCCTTGGTAGTTAATCCGCAACGGCGCTGTATAGTTGCAGGTTAGGTTAGATTGAAAATTTGGCAGGCCCGTTGGCATACAAGCTGCATAACCATCGGCCAGCGCTACTTGCGAGCCAACGAGTACAGATAAAATGAAGAAGTTGTTGGGAAATGTGTAATAGCTCAGTTTTTCGCCTTTTTCGGTTCCACGCAAAAAATAATACCCTTCGATAAAATCAAAAAGTGCAGGATCTGTTGGCCGATAGAAATCGAGTTGCATAAAAATTGGCGACTATTGCTACAAATAAAAGGTATTTTCATCAAAGTGTTTTAACGAATAGACCAAATCAATGGAGCTTTGCCTATTTTTTTGATCAAACCGTCAAGCTAAGCACACTCCCCTTGTGGCAAAAAAGCGCAGGCAAGAGCATGGTTTTCCTTAAAGCACCTGTAATGATAAATCTGGCACGCCTTTTGTATATGATTGCCCGAGAGCGTTAATTTAGAAATGGGGCCAAAGTCATCCTTGACTAAGGCCTCATTCTTTTTATAGCATGTTGGTTTTGCAGGTTCTAAAAAAGCATTAAGCCAAGCGTTTTCATGCCCTTCCTCCTACAATCTAGCCATTAATTATTGTAAATCAGCGCAGTAATTAAACCTAGTTCAGCACTAAGCAGTCAAAAAACTTTATTTGAATTTAATTGAGTAACTTTAAGCAGTTAAATGCGTTATTTGTACCTGTACTTTTAACACAATTTAACAGTTAATATTTTACGTTTTTTTCATCTTTATCCCATGTTTAAAGAAATAAAAAATAAATACATTCGCTATACCACGATTTTTATCTTCTTTGTCATTTTATTCTTCTGCGCACTACAGCTCAACTTCTTATGGCTGTTTGGCTATTCTCCTACCTATACCGATATCAAAAAACCTGCCCAGCGCGTAGGATCAGAGCTCTACACGGCCGATGGCGTACTGATTGGCCGCTATTTTAAAGAGAACAGAACACCAGTAAAATTCAACGAAATATCGCCCAGCGTTATCAATGCCTTGGTGGCCACCGAAGATGTACGCTTTTACAAACACAACGGCATAGATATCCAAGCCCTGGGACGCGCCGTGGTAGGCATGGGCAAAGACGGTGGCGCAAGTACCATTACCCAACAGCTGGCCAAGAACCTTTACCGCATCCGTTACAACAAATCGCAGGGTCTGCTGGGCCGGCTTCCCTTGGCGAGAACCTTAATTCCGAAGCTCAAGGAATGGATGACCGCCATTAAGCTCGAGTCGAATTACAGCAAGAACGACATCATTACCATGTACCTCAATACTGTATCGTTCGGCAATAATACTTATGGCATCAAAACCGCTTCGAGAATTTACTTCAACAAGCAGGCCAACGAACTCGATGTTCCCGAAGCCGCCGTTTTGGTGGGCATGCTCAAGGCCACTACTTCTTACAATCCGATCAAAAACCCTGAAAAATCGCTTGAAAGAAGAAATGTGGTGCTTTCCCAAATGAACAAATACAACTACCTGAGCAAGGCGGATCTTGAAAAATACAAAGCCGTACCTTTAAAAATAGAGCAAGGCAGCTTTGACGAAGGCAGTGATGGCGATTCTTACCTGAGGGCCGCTGTCGACAAGTACCTCGAAAAGTGGTGCAGCGACAACAACTACGACCTTTATGAAGACGGTTTGAAAATCTACACTACTATCGATTCGAAGCTGCAAGGCTATGCCGAAGAAGCCGTAAAAGACCAAATGCGCATCTTGCAAAGAAGATTTTACAGCGTTTGGGGCAATGAAGACCCTTGGGAAGATTCGGAACGCAAAAAAGTAGATTATCCTGAAAGGGCTAAAAGAAATCTGCCTATCTATGCGCTTTTGCAGAAAAAATACAACAACAATACCGATTCGATAGATGCCTATTTCAACAAAAAGAAAAAGATGAAGATCTTTTCTTATAAAGGCGATCGCGATACCTTGTTCTCAACCATGGATTCCATTCGCTATTATGGCAAGATCATGAATACCGGCATGATGACCATGGAACCAAAAACTGGCAAAATCAAGGTTTGGATCGGTGGTATAGACCATAAGTTTTTCAAATACGACCACGTTAACCAAGCCAAAAGACA
>JBCNPG010000262.1:0-5139 GCA_039593445.1 Pedobacter sp. | reverse complement strand
GCTTGTCGATAACCACGCCATTGACCAAAAGCTCTATGCCTTTGTTATTGATGTCCATACCCGATTGGTAATTGGCGCTGTAACCCGTTTCGAGCGGCACAGGCAATCCGATCACCTGGTTTTTGTCGTTGCGGTTATATAAGGTAAGCGCCGTATTCAACCTGCCTTTAAGCGTAGTTGCATCTATGGTCAGGTTGGTTCGCTCAGCATAAGGAAGGCTGATGTTATAGCCGATAAAACCACTATCGTAAGGTCTGTTGATACCTAAACGGCCACCGTAGCCCGGAATGGTAGGTTCTTCGAACCAGCCGTTTTCAGAACGGTATTGCGGACCTGCAGCAAAACGGTCGTCTTGGAAAATACGCAACGTACGGCCCCAGCCTGCAGTTACGTGCAAATTGCTGAAAAAGCCATTGTCTTTTAGAAACTGTTCTTTCAGGTTCCAATCCGCGTTAAAAGCTGGTGTAGTTACCCATCTGCTGTTCGGCTGTCCGTTAGAAGAACCATCTCTTCTCACCAAAGCACTGAAGGTCAATAGGTTTTTGTACTTGTATTTAGCCGAAGCATACAAAGAAAACAAGTTGTTTCTTTCTTTATCGATGTACCTGAATACATAAAAGCCACCCGCATCTAAAGTATTCAAATATTCGTCGCTACCAGCGTTGCCATCAACGATGTTCAATTTTACATAGTCGTTTGGTCCGTTATAGGCCCTGGCATAGTTGTATTTGTAGGTATCGCCCTGAAAGCTCTGCCCGATTTCAAAATCGATGGTGTGCTTATCGTTGATTTCGTACTTATAGGTAGCAAAGTTGTTGAGCAATAAACGTTGGCTGTAGCCGAAATAGTTAGACACGTAACTTACGCCGTCCATTAAGGTTGATGGCGTGAAATAATCGCGGATGCCTTCGTTATAATCGAAAGCCAGGCTGGTAGAAATTACGATTTTGTTGATCTTGGCGCTCAGGCTCAGGTTGCCGTTCAAAATGTTAGAGCGGTTATCGTCAACATTGCGTGCGCTTTCCTGCAAATATCCCGAATAGATCGAAGCATTTGGCGAAAGCGGGCTGCTCAAATCGGGGATATACCTGGTTTCGGCAAAGCGATCCCTCAAACTCTTGTTCCTGTTGCGGTCTAAACGGGCGGTATTTACGGTACTCGATACGGTTAGCCATTTATAAGGTGCCATGTTGATGCCAAAAAACAAGTTATACCTATTGATATTGGTATCGTCGGCATTGCCCGCATTTTTGGTACCCGATCCAAAAAACCTGAAGTTGGCCCTGTCGCTACCTCCGGTAATTCCCAAATCGGCCGAAAAGGTAGGCGTACTTTGGTAATAAAGATCGTTCCAGTTGGAAGGGCCGTAATAAGCTGTATTAGTTGAATCCCTCAGGTAAGAAGCATAGCTGGCATAATTGCTGGCCGTAGCATATTTTTGGTAAAATGGCTTCCTGAAGTTATTTTCATAAACACCGTTTACGGTATTTACGCTTGGCGCAGCTACATAGCCAAAATAAGAATTGAGGCTGATGTCTCTGAGACCTCCCCTCGCGTTTTTGGTAGTAATATAAATGGCACCATTTGCCGCATTCGGTCCCAACTTGGCCAATTCGTAGGGATCCTTAACCACAACAATCGATTGAATGTTGTCGATGCTTACTTGCGAAAGCAGGTTGGTTGCAGGTCCAACCCTATTGTAATCATATTTCTGGATATCGAATGCAAAAGGATTGTCTTGCACCAATGGCACGCCATTTAAATAAACGGCAGGCTGCAGGGCATAAATATCTTTTTTAGAAAACAAGAGGCCAGAAGCGCCCTGAACAATCATGCTTTGTTCGGTTCCAGGCTCTCCGTTAGGCTCCTGCACATATACGCCGGCAAGGTTTCCTTTGACGATCTGTTGCAGAGACAGATTTGGAACCGGTGCCGACGAGCGCACATTGATAGTGTCGCGGTTGGTTTTGAACTTTTGTAGCGTTCTGATCATTTGGCCGATGGTATCGGCTGTTGGCGAATAGGTAGCTTTTACTTTTTTGGACGTATCTTGTTGGAAAGCAAAATATGCCTTGGCAACATTTTCACCTGAACGATTGGCACGTAAAGACTTCGGTCCAAAAACAGCTACTAAAAAGAAACAGCAAATGCACGTAAAAATTTTAGTCATTTTTATGGTTGGTTAATAAGTGGATCGTAATCAAAAAGAACCCGTGGCTCTTTCAAGGTAAGGCGGCTACAGGAGCTGAAAATTATACATGGGCCTCAACCGAGGTTGTACAATCAAAAGGCGCACAAAGGCGGAAAGTAAATTTCTCTTCATTTTGGTTAGTTTAAGTTGGTTGTTGTTGGTTGGTTGGTTTTGTAGTACTGCGCTCAAGCGGAAGTGCTATAAACTGTGATTTAATATTTAACACACAGTTATTTTACTTTCGTTTGATAATGCAATTTGTTTATTAAAAACAATTTTGTGTTCATCATACACTACGCAAACGTTTGCTAATATTTGCTCAGTTTTCATTCAAATGGATTTAATAATAGGGATCCGGCCCCTGTTATTTTACCCTATTGGTACTGAACAACTTAGTGTAGAAAGCAGAAAAATATGTTCGATTTTTTGACATTGACTAGCCATTACATTTTTTATCGACCTCGTTTGGCAGGGATGGGTTTTGGGGAAGCAACCTGTTTCTTTTTAAGAAAACAAAACAGTCCTAATGAGTTATCAGGAAATGGAATTAATCATTCAGTTAACGCAAACGTTTGTTAGGCGCCCTTAAAAGGCCTATTTATGCCAAATTTTATGTTGGGCAACCATTTATATTTGCATAAATGTTCGCACAATCGACCACTAAAAGCAATTAATATTCTTTCAAACAGAACTATTAAAACGTTTTACTTGAAAAAATATCGTTAAAGGAAATTGTAGCGACACTAAAATATGTTTCTAGAAATTTTTTAATCTATCAAGCAATCATTAAAAACCATTAGGTTGCAGGCAATGGCAACTTACTGCCTTCAAAAGGCTTTCGATTTTACAACTTGACATGAATTGATGCACCATTGCTGAAGCTGATCGCACTTGAAGCCCGAAAAACTCAAACAAACGCCGAAAAGCCGGTAATAGCTCTACCCACAATCAGGGTGTTGATTTCTTTCGTTCCTTCGTAGGAGTAGATAGCCTCGGCATCGGCCACAAACCTGGCTACGTCATGCTCCAACAGAATTCCGTTGCCACCCATTACTTCTCGTGCCCTGCTTACGATATCGCGGGTACGCATCGAACAGAAAACCTTGGCTAAAGAAGCATGTTCATCGGTCAGCATGCCCTGATCCTGTAATTGCGATAAACGAAAACATAGCGTTTGCATGGCAGTAAGGTTAGAAAGCATTTCGACCAAATGATTTTGGATCAATTGAAAAGAGGCAATGGGCCTTCCAAACTGCTTGCGCTGCTGCGTGTAAGCCAAGGCGGCTTCATAAGCGCCACGCGCACAACCAACCGCCTGCCAAGCCACGCCTGCCCTGGTCATTTGCAACACCTTGGCTGTATCTTTAAAAGAATTGGCGTTTTGCAAGCGGTCTGCCTCATCCACCTCGCAGTTGGTTAATGTAATTAGGCCATTCTGTACAATGCGCAAGGCCATTTTATCCATTATTTTTTCGACCGCAAAACCTGGGGCTCCCTTCCTTACCAAAAAGCCCTTCACCTGATGGTCGTCTAGATCCTTGGCCCAAATTATGGTTACATCAGCAAATGTGGCATTGCCTATCCATTTCTTCTGGCCATTCAAAATCCATTTGTTGCCTTGTCTTTTTGCCGTCGTGCCTAAACCTCCCGCCGCCCCAGAGCCCACCTCGGGCTCGGTAAGTCCGAAGGCACCAATTTTTTTGAACTGTTGCAGGTCTGGGAGCCATTCTTTTTTCTGTGCCTCAGAACCCAGCAAATAAATAGAACCCATGCTCAAACCGCTCTGCACGCCAAAAAATGTAGATATCGAAGTATCAATCCGGGCCATTTCCATGGCTAAAATACCTTCCATCAGGTTCGATTTTCCGGCACAGCCATACCCCTTGTAGGTTAGGCCACAAATATTCAGCTCGGCGATTTTGGGAATGAGCTCAAAGGGAAACTCCGCTTTCAGCCAATATTGGTTTACGATAGGCTTTACTTCTTTTTCCAAAAAGGCGCGTACTTCTAGCTGCAGCGCCCGATCAGAATCCTTAAGCGCCTCGTCTCCTAAATGATAAAAGTCGCCTTCTATGGCCGGCAAAGGTTTCTTTTTGTTTTTGGCCGACATTAATTTCATCAGGCCTTGCCATTGCTCTTCGTCCAGGTTTCCGGCCGCTTCGAGCATTTGTGCCAAATTCACTTTTTTGGACAGGGCATTGAGCTGATCAAAGTCAACTGATTTGAAAAGCTTATAGGCATTTTTTAGAGAAGAAAAAAAACTAGACATCATTTAGGGTTTTAAATTGATAACAGATTTTACCCCTTTTTGTTGTTCAATTTCTTTTCATTTCGGCAAACGTAACATTCTTGTCACTACTTTTTTGTAAATTGTATAACTAAACTATATGGAATTATCAACTAAAAACTAGAACCTTTATGAAAAAAAGACTACTGTTGCTATGTGCAATCATCTGCAGTCTGAGCAGTATTGCCATGGCCCAAAACCGGACCATTACCGGTAAAGTTACCAGTGATAACGACAAAAATCCGATTCCTGGAGTAACTGTAGCTGTAAAAGGCAACACCCAAAGCGTTCAGACAGATGCCAATGGCAATTTCAGCATCTCGGTAGATGCCAATGCAAAAATTCTCGTTTTCAAATATCTCGGCTTTACCGATCAGGAAGAAACGATCGGATCATCAAATACCATCAACGTTGCCCTGAGGGAAAAGGCTTCCGACCTTAACGAGGTGGTCGTAGTGGGTTACGGTACGCAAAGCCGGAGAGATGTGATCGGCTCGATCGCCAAACTGGGTGAAGCCGATATCAAGGAGAAACGGCTAACCACGATCGAAAGTGCCCTACAGGGAAATGCACCTGGCGTTTTCGTTAACTCGAGCAGCGGCAAGTTAGGTCAGGCCCTGCAAATCCGCGTGCGTGGTATCTCTTCTATTTCGGCCAACAA
>JBCNPG010000261.1:0-5145 GCA_039593445.1 Pedobacter sp. | reverse complement strand
GCAGACACAAATGGATGCCATCCTCAAACAGATCGAGGAGGCAGAAAAAGAGTTGAGGAACAACAAGGCCAATCAGAACAGGCTGCAGCGCGCCATGGAAGAAAAAATCCAGGAACAACCTGGTTTCTTTTTCAACCTGATGATAGCCGAACAGATTACCAATGCCAATTATACCAAGGCAAAGGTTCAGAAAGAAACCGATCCGAAAGACAAAAAAGAGAAGGGCGAAAATGTAGCCGTACAAATCAAGGGCACAACAGAGGTCCATGAGAATACGACCGATAATTTTGGCAATCCGCTGGTCAATGGCGCTTCCTATATCCCGGTCGTATTGGCCTATGCCAACATGGAAGATCAGGATGGCCAGTTTATCAATGCCCTTTCTGCTTTTGAAACTACTAATCCTTTCATTTACACTCCTAAAACCAAAAACAAATGATCATCAATTCCATAGCGTTAAATGCCACCGAAAAGTATGGCATTAACGAAAGAAGTAAAGCGGAGCTAGATGCGCTGAGCAATCAGGTAAGCGAAGCCGAAAATAATGTAGAGCAGCTACAGGCCGTAGTTAACTCGCTTAATGAAAAATCAATTCAGTTTCAAGGTTTTTTAAACAGTGCCACCAGCAACAAGGCTCAAACATTGAACAATAAGATTTTGCTCAGCCAGATCTTGCAAAACGCCTTGAGCCTCAAGGAAAATTCAAAGATTGCGCTCGACGAAATTGCCGAAGCCGACCAGAAAACCATGGTATTTTCTGCAGAGATCAAGCTGGTAATCGATAAGCTGATTTATTCGGCAACGGTAATCGATAAACTGCGAGGTATGGTGCTCAGGGCAAAAAACCTTATTCCTTACATTAACGACGATGTGCTGCAGCTCTTGGCCGATGCCGGTACAGATGCCAACAATGCGGTAGGCTTGGCATTGGTTGCCCTTAAATCTACCTTGGCGCTGGAAACCGCCAATGCCGAGGCTGAGGCCGCCTCGTCTTTAGAATATCTTCAGGCGGTTAGTTTGTACGAAGTATTAACCACTGACCAAAAAGAAAAAGAGACCGGTGCGTCTGAAGATTGCCTGAAGGATCTGATCAACATCGCACACGAAACGGCAGTTGCCGCTTTTGAAAATGCTTCAAAAGCAAGTGGCGAAACTACCCATCAGCTCAACAAAGCCAAAGCCGATCTGGCCAAGGCACAAATTAGGTTGAAGTCGTTGCAATTGAGTTTGGCAGCAGGTACGGCGGCCATTCTTTCTGCATAACCTATAGCCACTCTTTTTATAAGGGTGGCTATTTAAAAAAATGCATCATGTTTGGTATTTATAAAGATTTTTTCAAGAAATTCCATAGGGCTACTGGCGGATTTATTCCGGTATATCCATTAGAGGAAAGCATTTATCCTGGCGATTTCTTCCAGATTGTTAACGGGGAAATGGTGCTTTTGGGCAATATCTACAAAAACAGGCTCATTCGCGATGAGGAGGTTGAATTTGAGGTAGGTACGCCGCTTAGTCCGCTGGCCTGGAGTTTTTCGGAGGGCGTAAGTAAGCCTTATGCTGTGCGGAGCAAAGGCAATGCTGCTTTGGATGGCGAATTTGAGTACAGTCGACAAATTTTGTCGTTTGACGGTTGGGGAAGCTATATTTTTAAGTGCATTGGCCCAGAAACAATCCGCATAGCCAATTGGGCTGCATTGGAAAAACAGCTCATCATCAAGCTTACTCATGCTTATTATTCTTTTAGGGAGGTTTATGTGGTTACCGAAAGCGCAAGCGCTTTATCGTGGAGCCTGGCTATTTCAGATGCAGCAAAAGGCGAGCTCGAAATAGCTACTGCAGACGAAAACGACAGCTTGGTCGACCTTTTTGGCCTCCCTTCTTCAAAAAGCATACTGGCTAGGGATATTGCCTGTAACCACCATCACCAAAACGGCAATCCTTGTTTTTTCAAGGCCAAAAAACTGGTGGTGCACCAAGCTAAACAAGATATTTTTATTGCAGACCTGGTTAGAGAAAAGCGCCACAGGCAACAATGGGCACTGCAATTTTATAATTACGAACGCTATGTACAAGCGGCTAAAGTACACATACAGGTGACGGTTCATGCCAAGGCCAGTTTGCTAGACATGATGGCGCAAAACCAGCTTAATGCCAACAATGCTTTAGCCTATTTTGATTGGGCTGATGCCAATACCGACGATATTGAAAGGTTATTTGTAAACTATGGAACATCTTGAAAATGCAACTACGGTTTTAAGAGAACTTCATTGGCTTGAACAGGTTATCGAACAGGTGATCTGCAGCTATTTGATGCAGGAGGGCCATGAAAACAATTGGCAAGATATTCCCGTTCCCGATTGGACCGGATCAGATACGCCTTATGCCAACATGGTTAATGAACTGGAGCTGGATATTGACCAGCGCCTAACCATTGCCCTGGCTATGGCGCCCCATATTAGACCAGAAATATTGGATGTGTTTTTTGGCAAAAACGCCCGTACAGATCGGGGATATACCGAGTTTGGTGGCGTTATTGCCCCAAATCACAGCGGTTTTTTACCTACCGGCCAAACCATTTGTTTCTTGCTAACCGCCCTAGATCCTGCAAACAGGCAGATCATAAGCAGGCTTTTTCAAAAGGAAAACAGCTTGATGAAAGAGCAGATCATAACGCTGGGCACTACTGATGATCATATCCCCAAGCTCAACGGTATTTTAAGCCTTAACGAAAGCTGGCTGCACTATTTTAATACAGGCCAGAAAAGCGGGCCAGAGCACAGCAGTGTTTTTCCCGCCAAAAAAATTACCACACCCATGGATTGGGAAGATGTGGTATTAGACGATTTGGTACGCGAACAATTGGCCGAAATTACCACTTGGCTATCTCATGGCGAGTTGCTGATGAACGATTGGGGCTTTGATAAAAAGATTAAGCCGGGTTATCGGGCTTTGTTTTATGGCCCGCCGGGCACGGGTAAAACCTTAACGGCAACCTTATTGGGCAAGGCCACGCAACGCGATGTTTACCGGGTAGATCTTTCCATGATTGTTTCCAAATACATCGGCGAAACCGAAAAAAACCTGTCGCGCATTTTTGATGTAGCCAAAGAAAAGCAATGGATTTTGTTTTTTGACGAAGCCGATGCGCTATTTGGCAAGCGTACTACAGCCACTTCGTCTAACGACAGGCATGCCAATCAGCAAACCGCCTACCTGTTGCAACAAATTGAAGATTTTCCGGGTGTGGTTATCTTGGCTTCCAATTTAAAAGGCAATATGGACGAGGCTTTTTCGCGTAGGTTTCAATCTACCATTTATTTCGGCATGCCTTCGCCCCCTGAGCGTCAACAGCTTTGGGCCAACGCCTTCTCCGGCAAGTTTACCTTGTCGCCCGAAATAGACCTGCAGCACTTAGCCGAAGAATATGAAATTGCCGGGGGTGCCATTATCAATATTTTACGCTACTGTGCCTTGTCGGCCATTAGGCGCAACAGCTTCGAGGTAAGCCAACACGAATTGCTTACTGGTTTGAAGCGCGAATTTAAAAAAGAGAATAAAACTTTGAACCTTTTGGCAACTGCATCTAATTAAACCATCATCTATTATGTATAGCTATTCAAATAAAAAACCTGCAAACAATCAGTCTCATCATACGTTTGGTGCCAATCATACTCAAAGCAACTACCTGCAAGACAATAGGCAAGCAGTGCAGGCTAAAGCTGTTAAGGGTAGTAACGGTGGGGGTGTGGTGCAGCGCATGCTCAGGCGTGCGTTATTTAGCCATAACACCAGTAAAACTGGAACTGCCATTATCAGAAGATTTCATCACCATGTTCAAGGTGGTGGGGCCGACGCACCCATAAATACAAATGAACCGGTGCCTATTCCTCCAAATGAGGTACAGCAAATTGTGAACCCCAATGCTCATGCCCTAGTACCTTTTCAGCATCCACAAAATGATATAGTACCTTATGTGCCACCAGTAGTGCGTAAGCCTAAAAAAATAATCAATTTTATTTTCAAGCCTGGCAGTTTTACCAGCGAAATGTTTGCCGGTTTAAGAGGCTACATTACCCATTATTTTCTGGGACCATATATTGTCGTCATAACACCAACAGACCAGGCTAGAATTTACTTTGATATTGAGTTGCGTCGCATGTTGAACCAAGGTATTGTGCCTAGATGGTGCCACCAGTTGATCTTTCAGAACGCCAGTCAAGCCAAATCTGGAAACAAATTGCCAATGGAAGCCGCGATTTATATGATCAATGCATTAGAAGCCTTAGGAAGAGCGGCCATGGCCAATGAAAAACGAACCAAATTACTGTCATTGTATTTAAAGTTTCAACTGGGTTCTGTTCCTTACTTTTTAGCTGGAGGGAGCTCTTATGCACCTGCAGTGATGCACTTTCTGGGAATGATGTTGCAGTCTATGCCAATTCTCTTATTGGGTAGGCGCTGGGTATTGAGACCTGCAAAAGGACCTGCACTTAGAGGTATGAACTTAGAAAAAACCGCTATAAAGGATGATGAAGAAGGAAAAGGAACAAAGAAATAGTTAAACAATAATTATTATGGCCGAATATAGTTCACTAGCAAAGGAAAATATTACAGTGCAGCGCGCCGGATCAACTGCTCGAAATACATCAGGATTTAGGTTGGAAGACAACCGCCCTGTACAGCGGAAAGCCAATCAAACCGGTTTGCCTGATCAGCTTAAAAGTGGCATTGAGAACCTTTCGGGCCACAGCATGGACGATGTTAGGGTTCATTACAACTCTGCTCAGCCTGCCCAACTCAACGCCCATGCCTATGCACAGGGTTCGAACATACATTTGGCTCCTGGTCAGGAAAAGCATTTGCCCCATGAGGCTTGGCATGTAGTACAGCAAAAGCAGGGCCGGGTAAAACCTACCAAGCAACTCAAATCAAAATTCAACATCAACGACGATGAAGGCCTAGAAAAAGAGGCTGATCACATGGGGGCAAAGGCGATGCAAAGAATGGTAAAGCATCCTGAAACGAACTTACAAACAAAATCAGCTTCTGGAGATAATACGCAACTCCTTAGGAGGGACCAAAAACAAAGAAACAAGAACAAAAAAAAGAAGAAAAATAAAAACAAGAATAAAAACAGGAACAACC
>JBCNPG010000260.1:0-5166 GCA_039593445.1 Pedobacter sp. | reverse complement strand
GTTACGCGGCTCCACCGTGGATCACGCGACATGTGGACCATTGGTGCAAAGGTCCAATGAATACCTGATGCCGCCGCCTCTTCGGCCGCCACATGGGCCGTAGCCCTGATGGCCTCCATATCCCACGAAGCCGATTCGGCCAAAGGAATAGGAAATACGGTTTTGTAGCCATGGATGACGTCCAAACTGAACAATAATGGAATTTTTAAGCGCGACTGCAAGGCAATGGCCTGGATTTCGCGGGTATCTTTTACGCCTTTAACATTGAGCATTGACCCGACCATGCCATTCTTGATATCGTTGAGCAGGTAGGTCTTCCGATCGCTCGACGGACCAGTTACTTCCCTGCCGGAATATTGGTTCAATTGTCCAACCTTTTCGGTTAGCGTCATCAGTTTCATCAAGGAATCGACCCTTTGGTCGATGGTTTTGCGCTGCTGCGCATGGGTTAGCGGCAAAAGCCCGAAAATACACAGTACGGAAAGGCTAAAAAATTTGTTCATTGTTTAGTAATTAAGCAAACCTCATGGGTTTGTTGTTTAAATTATGGATTAAGCGTTTTAATTATTCACTCGCTAAAAGTAGTGGTAAATTTGTTGCGATTCAAACCGAACCACCCCATCATTACCACTACAAGCCTATTTTTTTATCAAGGCAAAAGGCCGTCCCTCAAATTCCAAAAAGCCTGCTTCTTGGCATAAGAAGTATCGAAAATAGTAGCGGCGGCGTTTACGCCCCAGGCCGAATCGGCATCGCCGATGTTCCAGAGCGTGATGCCCCAGCGCTGCCCTACCGGAACAATTTCCTGATAAGCCTTGGCGATGTTGTAATACAATGATTTCTGCAGATTTTGGCGGTTGGTCAGATCGCCGGCTGGCACAGTGGTTTCGCTTGGACCCAATAAAGAGATGTCCAACTCGGCAATATGCACGTACAATCCGGTTTCCTTCATCTTTTGAATGGCTGCTTTAATGTTACTCAGCGGGGTATTGTACCTGATGTGCATTTGCAGCCCCACTCCATTGATGATCGGATCGCCGCCCTCGGTCATTGTTTTCAGCTGCATTACCTTGTTATAGATGGCATTGAGCTTGGCGGTACTGTATTCGTGGCCATAATCATTGTAAAACAGTTTAAGTTTCCAGTTTTGGTTGGCCCTGGCCGCCAAACGTGCATACCTAAAAGCTTTTTCGATGTAGATTTCGCCCATATAACGCTTCCAAATGCTGCCAATGTCATTTCCAGATGCATCTAAATTGAGATTGCCCCTGAGCGTGCCATCATCATAAAAAGCTTCGTTTACCACATCCCAAGAGGTTAGCAAGGGCAAGGCCGGACTACCTGCCTTATAATTATTGCTGTAAAAGGCCACTGTTTTATCAATATGCCTTTTCATGATGGCATTCAACGTATCAGCCCTTTCGGCTACGGGCGTATTGGTTTCTACGTCTTTTACCCAGTTAGGCAGGGCGCGATGCCAAACCAAGGCATGCCCATGGATACGCTTAGCCCCAAAATCCTTGGCCAGGTTAGGCACCTTTTCATTCTTCTCTTCTATGCCATTGCCCAAAATGCCGAAATCCCAAGTGTATTTAGAGGGATTTAAGCTGTTCATTTTCATGTCGTTTTCTGCCGTGATGCTGTTATAATGCAGTTTTGCCAAGTCTGTATAGGCGGTGTTGCCAAACTTGTTCGAATTGATGGCCGCCCCCACAATGATATCGGGGTTCACTTCCTGCAGCACATCGCTTACGGCTACTGTATTGCCGGCCATCGTGGTCTTGGGCTTGGCAAGTACAGGTTCGGTTAGCATTGCTTTTTCTTTGGTACATGCGCCGAGCGATACGCCCAGCAACATGGTGTAAACGGTTACTTTGTTCATGCTATATTTGGTTTTGATTAAGTAACGTTTGCTTTTTGGCGAGTTCGACACGCTAAAAAGTTCAGTGGTTCATAAGTTCATTGGCTGATGACTGATTGAACAGTTGCCAAGTTTATCGACTTCGCAATTGTTCTATTTCACCCCGTCTAAAATACCCTGGTAGGCGGCTTTTCTTTGGTAATTGCGGTCGAAAGGCAACGGCCAATCGGGTCTGTTGTATTCAACCGGGATCCAGCTGTCGCCATCGGTTACATTCCAAATGGTAATGCCGAACTGCTGTGCTTTCGGAATAGCATAATACATTTTCACGATTGATTTATACTTCTCCGCTTGCTGGTCTGCCAAGCTGGCAGTATAGGTTAGCGACTGGTTATTATCAGGATTCAATGCAATGTCGAGCTCCGAAATATGCACCTTTAAACCAGTTGCAACAGCTGAAGTAATGGCTAAATTAATATTTGCATCGGTCTGATTATAACGTGTATGCATCTGCAAACCTAAACCATCAATTGGGATCCCTCTGGCCTTGAGGCTGGTTACCAAATTTAATATGGCAGTTCGTTTGGCAGTGCTGTATTCATGGCCATAATCATTGTAGAAAAGCAAGGCATCAGGGTCGGCTTGACGGGCATATTGGAAAGCGCGGGCGATATAATCCGTACCCAGTTTCTGCACCCAGATACTGTTGCGGTAAGTGCCATCGTCTTCAAATGCTTCGTTAACTACATCCCATGAAGCCACCTTGCCTTTGAAGTGGCCAACCACGGTTTGGATATGTGTTTTCAACAGGTTTTCCCATGCCTGGGTATCACCCTGAAAGTTAGTTACCCAAGTGGGCAACGATTTATACCAGTTGAGGGTATGACCATGGATGCGTTTGCCGTTAGCCTGCGCCAAAGCCACAATTTCGTCGGCATCGGTCCAGTTATAGGTGTTTTCTGCCGGGTGCAAGGTACCGAACTTCATGGCGTTTTCGGCGGTGATGCTGCTAAACTCCTTTACCACCAAGGCTTTGTAGGAAGCGCTTCCCCTCAACAGCGAGGCATTTACTGCGGCGCCAAAGGGAAAAGGCATATCTTTTAGCGTAACCGAACTTGCAGGTGGCGTAGTTACCGGATCTGGCATAAGCGTGGTGTGGTCCATATTGGCACAGCCCAGCAAACTGGCAAGGGCTAATGTGGCGAATAATTTTTTGGTCATATCTGGTTGGATTAGTGGCTACTGCTTCTTGTCGAAGAAATCGGCCAAAGGATACATTTGAAAATTGATTTCTTTCATTTTAGCTACCAAAGGCTTGTACAATTGATAGTTATTGTCGACAATGCCTTTGTTGGCATTGGTATTGGAAGGCTCGGCACCTTTCTGGGTTGGGTCGTTATCCATATACTTAAACCAATGCCAGCCTACACAGTTCTTCGATTCAATTAAACCCAAAACGAAGTTCTGGTAAAATAAGCCTCTATCCTCTTGGGTTTTAACTACCCAACCGGCTCCTGCAGTATTGCCTAAGCCCGAATCATCGGCTTTGACATACCATTCGGTAATTAGAAAAGGCTTACCCGACCAACTGGTCCAGTCTTTCATTTGAGGCTGTTCTGGGGTCCAGGCGTTGTAGTAGTTCATGGAGATGGCATCTACGTATTTGCCTGCGGCCTTCCATAGCTCGGCCAGTTTGCCTTGCGCACCATGAAACCTGCAACCCAGGTACATGTGGTTGGGGTCGTACTTTTTGATGGCTTTTGATACAATAGCAAAGTACCGATCGGCCACCAATTGCAAAAACTCCAAACGGTTCGCATCGGTGAGCTGATCGGCTCTGATGCCCTTTTCGTCGATCCATTTTTTGGTGGCCAAATAGCCCGGATCTTCCTGGTTCTTCAAGGTCAGATAGCCGTCCAAATTTTTGATTCCCAAGGGCATTTCATTGTCAGAGAAGTAGCCAAATAAGTTGGGATCATTTTTATTTTCGGCCAGTTTTTTGGCCTGCTGGTCGCAAAACTCTTCAAATGCCGGATCGAACACGAAGATTACATTGTTGGGATAAGCTTTATGGCCCGGCACCTGATAGGTTCCTCCCCTTTTGTCGCCATAGGCGCTCATGAAATCGAGATTAATGGTATAAGCCAGGGGCTTATTTTTTTGTAAGGGCGACTGCGAAATGAGCTTGGCATTAGACCATGCGCCACTGCCATTGAAACCATTTTCGCGCAATAGGTTCTGGGTTTGGCTGAGCCATTGGCTTTCGTTGCCGAACTCTTTGACCAATGCGGCCTTGTTGCGGTCTGAAGTGCCCATGCTCACGGCGTTTACGGCATTATGGAAAAACAGATTTCCGGCAGGATCAATAGCCCACCAGCGGCCATTTATTCGCTGTACGTGATAAAAGCCCGTAGCTTTCGCCTTACGATCTAAGCGCCCACCATACACATCGGTTTTGGTACTTTGAGCTTTAAATCCACTCAAGCTGGCTAAAGTTCTTGTAGCAAATGCTTTATAAGGCGTAAAAGAGGCATTGTCTTTTGAATTATTAACGACCTTTCTCGTTTCTACGCGCAACTTAAAATCGAGGCTATCCTGCGCCATGGCCTTTGCTGAAATAGCCAGCAGGGCGATGATAATCACCACGTAGGCTGTAAGGCGATCGGCGTTCAAGACGTATTGCATACTGCGGACGGCGTATTGCGATAGGCGCATTAAGGCCGAGGAGGGCTGAAGGCGGAAGGTAGAAGGTTCATGGCGATTAGCATAGTGCGTATGGCGTATTGCGCCTGGCGTACTTGAAGCAACCAAACGCTGCGCGCTTTGTGCCTTTGTGGTCAATCGGACAGTCTTTGAGGTTAAACGTAATACATAACACATAATAAGTTGCATCATTGGCGTTTTTGCGGTTAAACTTGTCTTCTTCATCTTATTTGTATTTTAACTGCATCTGATCATAAAACGATTTCAGGATATAGAAAGCCTTTTTCTTTTTGCCGGTTTCCGAAATCAGGCCCTTGCGGTTCCAAAAGTTCTGGTAAATGGGATGTTGCCTTCTCGGCGACCTGAAATCAGTCAATATCCAGGGTGTCATTCCCCTCAGCCCATCTATTTTGCCCAACAAGGTCATTTGGTTGCGGTAAAGTGCTTCCTGGTATTCTTCGCTCCAACGGGTATCTTCATCGGCGTGGAAACCGGCCAAGGCATCGCCCCCAAACTCGGTGATCACTACGGGTTTATTGTATTTGATATTGAAGTTGTAGCGCAGGATTTCTTTTGGCGTACCACCCCAATACCAGCCCGCA
>JBCNPG010000026.1:0-12087 GCA_039593445.1 Pedobacter sp. | reverse complement strand
GCAGTTTTCTATTTTAGATAGGAGGTTGTCTATTTCGAATGGCTTGGCCAGAAAATCGTCGGCACCGGCACTTTCTGCCGATTGCTGCAGGTCGTTGCTGGCCGAAATCAGAATGACAGGGATATTCTTCGTTTTTTCGTTGGTTTTAAGTTTTTTGCACAGTTCGCGTCCGTCAGACCCCGACATCCAGATGTCGAGTACATAAATATCAGGCAGGCCTGTTTCGGTATTCAGCACGGTATTGCCGTTCAAGGTGGTGTTCACCTCGTAACCCTCTAGCTCCAGCATCATGCCAACGGCATCTAAAATTCCAGGGTCGTCGTCGGCAAGTGTTATCCTTTTGTTTCTGTTGTTCATTACGGTATTATTTATTTGGCTAAGTATCTCAATAATCGTTGGTGCGCGCCCTTGGTATGGAGAAACAGAATTTGGATCCTTTGCCTTCTTTGCTGCTCACCCAGATCTTGCCGCCTTCGCGCCGAATGATCTCTGAGGAGATAAAAAGTCCGAGGCCCAGGCCTGGAAAAGTATGCTGCATGTTGCCACTTACCCTATAAAACTGTTCAAATACCTTGTGCAGGTCTTCTTCTGCAATGCCAATACCAAAATCTTCTACACAAACCAAAATATCTTCGCCCGCTACGCTGCTGTGCACGATGATCTTATCTGCTTCTGGCGAGTACTTGATGGCGTTGGTCATGAAATTGGTTACCACTTGGCTTATCCGTTCCTTATCCGCAAAAACCAGTCCTATTTCTTGAAGATCTTCCTTTATTTCATGTTTTTCTGAGGTACGTTGCAGTTCTTCGATGGCGGCACGCATCATTTCGTTAAAATCGAAATAGGTATGGTTGTACTGAAGCCTTCCAGAATTTACCTTGGTTACATCTAATAAATCGCCAATGAGGCTGGTCAAACGGTTCAGTTGGGCATCCATTTTTTTCATCAATCCTGCTTCTACAATATCTCCCTTTTTAAGCAGCATCCTTTCCAATACCTGTGTATAAGCCTTGATGCTGGTTACCGGGGTTTTGAGCTCATGGCTGGCAATGCCGATAAAATCGTCTTTTTGCTGCTGCAGCTGCTTGGTCTCTGTGATATCAATAGATACGCCGATAAAGCTCACCGGGTTGCCATGCTCGTCATATTGTGCCTTGCCCGACTCCTTGATCCAGTGCAGCGATTGATCGGGCCAGCTGATCTGGTACTCGCCCTCGTAAACGCTGCCGTTCGTAATGGCCAGGTTAAGCGCTTCAATAACGGCTTCTTTTTGCTGGGGTATTATAAAATCGAGCAATTGGTCGTAGCTGAGCACGGTTTCCGACTGTAGTCCATAGTTCTTGTAAAACTGTTCGGAAAGCTTTAGGGTTTGGGTACGGAGGTCGAGTTCGTAGGAACCTAATTTTCCGGTCTCCATGGCAATTTCCAGTCTTTGGTTAATCTGGATCAGTTCTTCTTTGGCC
The DNA here is from genome assembly GCA_039593445.1 of Pedobacter sp. Classification (GTDB taxonomy): domain Bacteria; phylum Bacteroidota; class Bacteroidia; order Sphingobacteriales; family Sphingobacteriaceae; genus Pedobacter. The sequence goes on along the minus strand of JBCNPG010000026.1, from coordinate 10,624 downwards.
TGGCGTTGCTGCGTAATGTCCATTGCGGTGCCCAACATGCGCAATGGTTTATGGTCGGCGTCATAATAGATTTTTCCCTCTACCCTTAGCCAATGAATAGAGCGGTCTTTCCATATCACCCTGGCCTCGTAATAAATCTGCCCCGTATCTAAGGCTCTGCGGTGCGCGTTGATACGGATTTCGCGGTCGTCGGGGTGAATGGCATTGATATATGCCGAGCGCGGCATGTTCTTGTCGAAGCCAAAAATTTCATCAAAACGCTCTGATGAGGTCATTTGGCCGCTGCGCAGATCCAAATCGAAGGTTCCGAGACCCGCGGCGGCGGTGGCCAGCCTGGCGCGTTCTTCGGCATCTTGTATCTTTCGCTTGCTTTCGAGTATATCGGTAATGTCTATGGCCACTACCATGATCCGGTTAATGCTGCCGTCGATATCCTTCAGAGGCTCGTAAACATAGTTGATGTAGGTGGTTTCTTTTTTGCCGTTCTTAATTGTGGTAATGTTTTGTTCGTTCCCGTAATGGGCAATGCCGGTTTTCATTACCTTTTTGAGTACATGTTCAAAACCCAGTGATTTGGCATCGGGTAATGCCTCCCATAGCGATTTTTCGACAAAGTTTTTTCTTTCCTTGCCAGCCAGTTTGAGGTAGGTATCGTTAACTTCTTCCACAAAAAAATCTTCGCCCTTCAAAATGATCATGCCAACGGGTGCCTGTAAGATCAGCTTCCTGAAATTCTCTTCACTTTCCTTAAAGGCATTTTGGGCCATGATTTCGTCGGTAATATCCTGTAAGGTTCCATTAAGGCGATAGGCTACGCCATTGGAATCGAATAGGGCTTTGCCTCGGGCCTTTACAATGCGCTCTTTGCCTGTTTTGGCATTTTTAATGGTATATTGAATGGTGTAATGCCCTCCGGCTTCATGGTCTAGCGACTTTTGGATGGCTTCTTTTACTTTTTCGCGGTCTTTGGGTATAGTAGCTCCTATGGCCACGCTCAGGTCGATATTGGTTTCGGTATCCAACCCGAACCATTTCCTCAGGCGGTTGTTGCAGGTAAATTTATTGGTAAGCGGGTCTAAGTCCCAAGTGCCCAGTTCGGCGGCAGTCAAGGCGAATTCGAGTTCCTTCTTGCTTTCGTTCAGCTCGTTGAGCGTGCGGATGTTTTCGGTAGTCTCGGTAACGGCTACAAACACGCCCGCTACTTGGCCGTTTTCGTCTTTAACCGGGCTGTAGCTGAATGTCCAATAAACGTCTTCAATGTGGCCGTTGCGGTAAATGGGCAACAAAATGTCTTCGTTCCAGGTAGCCTCGCCCCGGTACAATACCCCATCAAGCATACTGCCAACCTCATCCCATATCTCTGCCCAACATTCTTTGCCCCGTTGACCCATGGCTTTGGGGTGCTTGCCGTTATTGCCCAGGCTTTTTCGATAAGCATCGTTATAAAAGCAGATGTATTCTGGCCCCCAAAGCAGAAACATGGGGAATTTGGAATTGATGATGATGCTGAGGGTCGTTCGCAAGCTTTGCGGCCATTCATTCATAGGGCCAAGCGGGTTTTCAGCCCAGTTGATAGAGCGTATGAGGGCACCACATTCGCCACCCCCACTAATGAAGCCATCGGTCATTTCCCTTTAATTGTTTTGTTTGAGTTAAAAGCTAGGTGTTTTTTAATAACAGTTTACGCTTTTATTTGTTCGCCAATTTAAATGAATTTTTTGAAAAATTTAACTTGAAAGAAAATCTTGGACCTGAAATATCCTTTAGAAAGCACCAATCCTGTGCGGTTGATATAGGTTTACTTTTACATTTGGATGCTTAATATTAAGTCGGATTTTAGGGATATTCTTTTAAAAAACTTGTAGCTTGCAGTTCCGATAGATACGGCTTTTATAATTATTCATATCTTATCTACATCAAAGATGAAAAAAACACAGATTTTATCCCTTTCATTTGTTGTTGCAACGTTAATCAGTTACTATGCCAGCGCCCAAAGCAAATCCGTTGTTCCGGAAGTCTCTCCGGCACCAATGAAGCCTGAGATGACAGAAATCTGGAATCCGGAAGTCAAGGTGATCACACCGGGCAAAGTGCTAGGCGATGCTCCTTCTGATGCCATCATCCTTTTTGACGGTAAAGATTTGTCGCAATGGGTAAGCGCCAAGGATGGCAGCGCCGCCAAATGGAATATTAGGAATGGCATATTGGAAGTAGCCCCCGGAACAGGCGATATCAAAACCAAAATGAAATTTGGAGACTGCCAGTTGCATATTGAGTGGAGTGCGCCCGATGAAGTAAAAGGCGATAGCCAGGGTCGTGGCAATAGTGGCGTGTTTTTTCAGGATCGTTATGAATTACAAATTTTGGATTCTTACCAGAACCGTACCTACCGCAACGGCCAAGCCGGGAGTATTTATAAAGACCAGGCCCCTTTGGTAAACGCTATGCGCAGCCCACTGGAATGGAATACCTACGATGTTATTTACACCGCCCCTCGGTTCAAAGCCGATGGCAGCATAGATTATCCTGCCCGCATGACCGTATTGCACAATGGCGTGGTGGTTCAGAACAATTCAACTATCCTTGGGCTGACGCTTTACATCGGCCTGCACAATTATCCTGAAGCACATCAAGAGGATGTAATTCGCCTCCAAGACCATGGCAATCCAACCCAATTCAGGAATATCTGGATTAGAAAACTGTAAGATATGATGAAAAGAATAGCCTACATGCTGCTGCTTTTGGCCATCACGGGAGTTGCCTGTAAAAAGGCGAAGAACGAGCCAGAACCAACGCCGGTAACTCCGGTTACGCCCCTGCCAAGCAACGAACTGCCTGCCGGTGCCAAAGATGGCGTCACCTTTATCAATGGCGGTGCCTCAGCCATTGTTACCCTTTATGCGCCGGGCAAAACCTCGGTGGCCTTGATTGGCGATTTCAACAATTGGCAAGCCTCGGCGTCCTACCAGATGAAAAATACCCAGGATGGCAACACATGGTGGGTACAAATTGACGGCTTAAACCCCAATACCGAATACGCTTATCAGTTTTTGGTCAATGGTACTTTAAAGGTAGCCGACCCTTATTGCGAGAAGGTGCTTGATCCGGATAACGATTCTTACATTACGGCTAGCGTTTATCCGAATCTGCGCGCTTATCCAACCGGCAAAACAACGGGCATTGTGAGTGTCATGCAGGCCAACCAGCCTGTTTATAGTTGGAAAAACAACAGTTTTACGCGCCCAGACAAGAACAACCTGGTCATTTACGAATTGCTGGTGCGCGATTTCACCACGGCACATACCTATGCTTCGACCCTGCAAAAACTTGATTACCTCGTTAGCCTTGGCATTAATGCCATCGAACTGATGCCGGTAACCGAATTTGAGGGCAACCTGAGTTGGGGCTATAATGTATCTTATTATTTTGCTCCCGATAAATACTATGGCACCAAAACCGCACTCCAAAACTTTATAGATGAGTGCCACGGTAGGGGGATTGCCGTGATTATGGATATGGTGCTTAACCATTCCTTCGGTCAGTCGCCAATGGTGCAGCTGTATTTTGATGGCAATAAGCCTACCAGCAACAGTCCTTGGTTTAATGTAGATGCCAAGCATCCTTACAATGTAGGCTACGATTTTAACCACGAGAGTCCGGCCACCAAATATTTTGTCAAGAATGTTGTGAAATTCTGGATGCAACAGTATAAGATCGATGGATTCAGGTTCGATTTGTCTAAAGGCTTCACCCAAAACTATACCACTACCGATGCAGGTTTTGCGGCCTACGATGCAAGTAGGATTGCCATTTGGAAAGAATACAACAATTACATCAAAAGCTTGGATGCCAATAATTTCTACGTGATCTTGGAGCATTTTGCCGATGCCAGCGAAGAAAAAGTGCTGGCCGACGAAGGGATGATGCTATGGAGCAATTTGAACCACGACATGAACGAGGCTACCATGGGCTGGCTGGGGCAATCGGATTTTTCGTGGGGATTTTTTGCGAAACATGGTTTTGCCAAATCAGAAAACCTGGTCGATTATATCGAAAGCCACGATGAAGAACGCCTGAACTTTAAGAACATCAATTACGGCAATGCTTCGGGCAGCTATTCGGTAAAAGACCCAGCTACCGCTTTAAAGCGCCAAGAAATGGCGGCCGCTTTCTTGTTTGCCATGCCAGGACCTAAAATGGTTTGGCAGTTCGGCGAATTGGGTTACGATATCAGCATCGATTATAACGGACGTACCGGCGAAAAGCCCATCAAGTGGGAATATTATGATGATACACAACGCAGAGCCTTGTATAACGCTTATGCCAAATTGATCAGGCTCAAAAAGAACAATGCTATTTTTGCTGCCCAAAATCCAACTTACAATTTAACTGGTGGAATAAAATATATCAAATTGACCAATAGCAGCAATACGGTTGTGGTGGTTGGCAACTTTGATGTGGTCAGCCAAACAGCCAACATCGATTTTGGCGCCAACGGCGCTTGGACAGATGCTGCCGGTGGCGCTGGTTTAAACCTGCCACTTAGCATTTATACGGCCACTTTGGCACCAGGAGAATATCATATTTATAGCAAACAAACGTTAAATTAGGCATGTTAAAAAAATGGCTGACGGTACTGGTATGGTTGGGTTGTGCAATGGCCCTGCATGCGCAGGATACGGTACAGAAAGTAATTCCAAACAGGTTCAACAGCGCTGAACAGCAAGAAAAGCCTTACGTTATCCTCATTTCGATTGATGCTTTTAGGTGGGATCTGGCCGATAAGTACCAAGCCAAAAACATCCTCAGCCTGAGGGCGGGCGGCGTGCAGGCCGAATACCTGAAGCCCTCTTTCCCATCGCTTACCTTTCCCAATCATTATGGCATCGCCACCGGACTTTACCCCTCGCATCATGGTATCGTAGATAATATTTTTTACGATAAGCAAAGGGCTGTTGTTTATAAGAAGTCGGACAGACGAATGGCTGTAGACAGCTCCTGGTATTTTGGCAAGCCGCTCTGGGTATTAGCCGAACAGCAAAAAATGCTGAGCGCCATATTTTATTGGCCGGGTTCAGAAATCTCGATGGACGGCATCAGGCCAACCTATCTTTTCAATTACAGCGAAAGCATTCCGGTTGAGCGACGGGTTGCCGTTGTGAAAAACTGGCTGCAATTGCCTGCCGAAAAAAGGCCTCACTTCATTGCCTTATACTTTCCGCAGGTAGACCAAGCGGCCCATAAGCATACTGCCGATTCTGAAGAAACCAGAAAAGCGGTGCAACTGGTAGACGATGCGGTTGGACAATTGGTAGCAGCCGTAAAAGCCACCGGCATCGATGCCAATTTCATTTTGCTATCGGATCATGGTATGGCGGCTATCGACAACGAAAATACCATTCCATTGCCCAAAGCAGTAAGCTTAGACCAATTTACGGTAACGCCGGGCAATGCCTTGCTGCATCTGTATGCCAAAGACCCATCCTTTGTTAAGCCTACCTATTTGGCCTTAAAAGCCGAAGCCAAAGATTATGATGTGTATTTGAGCAAAAAGGTGCCCAAAGCTTGGCATTACAACAAAAAAGAAGACAAATACGACCGAACGGGCGACATTCTACTAGTGCCGCACTTGCCCAAGGTATTTAATGTAAACGGGGTAAAGCCCGATAGCGGACAGCATGGCTTTGATCCCGCCATCCCCGACATGCATGCCATTTTTTATGCCTGGGGGTCCGCATTTAAGCCTGGACTGAAAATTCCAGCTTTCGAAAACGTGAATGTTTATCCTTTGATCGCACATATCCTAGGCCTAAGCTATACCGAGAAAATCGACGGAAAGCTCAAGGTGCTCAAGCCGATATTGAAAGCAAAGCAATAGGTTTTTGAGTAGCCGGTTCTCAATGTTCTGATAACACGACCTGCCCAAAATCCGCAATTCACAGGCGTAAATTTGAGGGGTTGTCCAATGACCATTGTACTCGTTGCTGGGATGGTAACAATTTCAGTGCTTTTGTAAAATGTGCGTTCAATTTTTGATATTTACTCATCAAGCAAACCCAAACCATATGAAGAAAATATTTACAACAACTTTAATTGCTTTAACCCTAGCTGGGGCCACCCAGGCGCAACAACGCGGACAAGGACAAAATCCGCAACGCCAGGCAGGTGCTCCCGCTCCAACTGCACCTGTGGTGAAAGATGATCAAGCGCCGCGTGCAACGCCTCCATCGGCTTCGTCGAGGACAATCAACCCAGAGAGTTCGGTGATAACCAACCATACCGTAACGATTAAAGGCAAGACCATTCCCTACAAAGCCACTACAGGTACGTTGCCGGTTTGGGACGAAGAAGGCAAACCCATAGCTGGCTTGTTCTATACCTATTATGAACGTTCCGACATCCAAAACCGAGACAGCAGGCCTTTGGTAATTTCGTTTAACGGCGGCCCCGGCTCGGCATCGGTATGGATGCACATTGCCTATACAGGTCCTGTGGTGTTGAACATCGACGATGAAGGCTATCCAATCCAGCCTTATGGCTATAAGGACAACAGTTCTTCTATTCTGGATATTGCCGATATCGTTTATATCGATCCGGTGAATACAGGTTATTCTCGCGCGACCAACAAAGATGTACCAGGCAGCAAATTCTTTGGCGTAAGGGCCGATATCCGTTACCTGGCCGAGTGGATTAATACTTTCGTAACCCGCAACAACCGTTGGGCATCGCCTAAGTTCCTAATTGGCGAAAGCTATGGCACTACGCGTGTTTCGGGCTTGGCCCTAGAGTTGCAAAGCAACCAGTGGATGTACCTGAATGGTGTAATTTTGGTGTCGCCTACCGAGCTGGGCATTGAAAGAGGAACCGTAATGGATGCCGCTTTGCGTTTGCCTTACTTCGCGGCCACCGCATGGTACCACAAAATGCTGCCTGCCGATCTGCAGGGCAAAAAACTACAGGCCATGTTGCCAGAAGTAGAGAAGTTTACGGTCGATGAGCTGATCCCAGCAATTACCAAAGGCGGTTTCCTGCCCATGGACGAAAAGAAAAAGATCGCCGCCAAAATGGCTAGATATTCTGGCATCTCTGAAAAGGTGATTTTGCAGAACAATCTTGATGTATCTACCAACCTGTTTTGGAAAGAGCTTTTGCGCGATAAAGGCTATACCGTTGGCCGATTGGATTCGAGATACAGGGGTATCGACAGGGCTGATGCCGGCGATGGACCAGACTATAATGCCGAGCTGACTTCTTGGCTGCATTCGTTTACACCGGCCATCAATATGTACCTGCGCAACGAACTGAACTACAAAACCGATTTGAAATACAATATGTTCGGTCCGGTAAACCCTTGGGATAATACGGGCAACCGTACCGGCGAGAACCTGCGCGCGGCCATGGCACAAAACCCGTATCTGCACCTGTTGGTACAGTCAGGCTATTATGATGGGGCCTGCGACTATTTCAATGCCAAATACAATATGTGGCAAATGGATCCAAGTGGCAAGCTTAAAGATAGAATGACATGGGAAGGCTACGAAAGCGGCCACATGATGTACCTGCGCAAGCCTGATTTGGCCATGGGCAACGATCACATCAGGGAGTTTATCCAAAAGGCCCTGCCTAAGCCAGGAGTGCCTGCCAAATTCTAAACAATTAACCAATTACAATAAATAAAAAAGGCCTGCAGTAACGTAGGCCTTTTTTATTTGTCTAATGCCTGATTATCGATTGAACTAAATATTTGATAATTTTTATTCAATTATTTATCATTACTGAAAATAAGGGTCCATCTATGAAACAAATTTTGCTGCTCTTGAGGGTAGTCGTAGCCATTGTGCTGATTACCATTGGCTTGGATAACATCAGCAAGCCTTCCAATTTTGAAGTTGGGCTTGGTTTATTCGAGGTGGTGCTAGGCATTGGCATCATATTCAGACCTTTAGTAATATTCATCAAAAAAATCTAACGCTCATGCAATTTCAAGCCCAAACCAGTGGAACATTTATTAAAAAACTAGTAAGATACGTACTGATCTTCGTCGTGCTTTTTATCATTTACCTTGTCCAGCCTTTTACCTACGAGAATATCGATGCCGGAAATGTGGGGATCAAAATCAATTTGTATGGCTCTGACCGAGGAGTGGATAACATTACCATCGTAACCGGTAGGGTATGGTACAATAGCTGGACAACCAAGATCGTTGAATTTCCTACCTACACCCAGTCGGTAGACTATGAGCCCTTTGTGGTGACTACAAAAGATGCAGCCGAGTTTAAGGTAGATCCAAAACTCAACTATCATGTCAATGCTTCCATGGTGCCACAAATCTATAGGCAATACCGCAAGCCTTTGAGCGAGATAGAGCAGCAATTTATGCGCAATACCATTTATGATGCCTATCGCATTGTTGCCAACTCTTTTAGTTCTGATTCGGTAATGTCTAACCGCGAACGGTTCGAAGATCGCATCCAAACCATCTTGACCAAGAACCTGAGCAAAGACGGTTTTGTGTACGACCAACTAACTTCGGCCATTACGCCCCCAGAAAGCTTGAGGCAAATGATCGATGAAAAGAATGCCTCTATTCAAGCCAGGCTCAAAGCCGAAAACCAAGCCAAACAGGCAGATGCCGAAGCCAAGGTAAAGGTGGCTACTGCGCAAGGCGAGGCCCAGGCGCTTTTGGTCAGGGCAAAGGCCGAAGCCGAAGCCAACCGGTTAAGGCAGCAATCGCTAACGCCTTTGTTGATCCAGCAGCAATGGATCCAAAAATGGAACGGCACGCTGCCCACCACGCAAGCCGGAGGCAATTCGAGCTTGATGTTGCCAATTAAATAGAAGAAGCCGTTGTTTAGTATAAACAAAGCCATGACCAACATCATGGCTTTGCCGTTTTATAACTTTTTGGAGTAAAAAGAAAACCGTCGAAAAATTTTATTGTATTATGTTTCGGGATTATTCCTTACTTTTACAGCCCGCTTATGGAACAGATTAAAACTTCATTTGATTTCGAAAAGCCTTTAGCTGATTTAGTACAGCAGATAGAAAAGGTAAAACAAGTTGCCGAAAAAACCAAAGTAGACATGTCTGCAACTTTGGCCGAACTTGACGAGAAATTGGCCGAAACCCGTGCAAATCTTTATACAAACCTAACTGGTTGGCAAAAAGTGCAGATGTCGCGCCATGCCGAACGTCCGCAAACTTTAGATTACATCAACCTGATCTGCGATGATTTCATTGAATTGCACGGAGACAGGACTGTAAAGGACGACAAAGCAATTATTGGCGGTTTTGCCAGCATTGACGGACAAACGGTCATGGTTATCGGACACCAAAAAGGGAAGAATACCAAAGAGCGCCAATATCGCAATTTTGGTATGGCTAATCCTGAAGGCTACAGAAAAGCCTTGCGTTTGATGCGCTTGGCTGAAAAATTCAACAAGCCCGTTATTTCTTTCATCGATACCATGGGTGCTTATCCAGGTTTGGAGGCAGAAGAACGCGGACAAGGCGAAGCTATTGCGCGCAACTTGTTGGAAATGTCGGTGTTGAGGGTACCCATTATCTGCTTTGTAGTAGGCGAGGGTGCTTCTGGCGGTGCTTTGGGCATTGGTATTGGCGATAAGGTTTACATGTTGGAGCATACCTGGTATTCGGTAATCTCTCCAGAATCATGTTCTTCGATTTTATGGAGAAGCTGGGATTTTAAAGAGAAAGCCGCCGAATGTCTTAAGCTCACCTCGGAAGATATGTATGCCAACAAACTGATTGATGGCGTGGTTAAAGAACCCCTTGGCGGTGCACATCAAGATCCATTGCTGATGGCGCAGACCTTAAAAGAGCAGATCTTAAAAGACTTGAAAACCTTAAAGAAACAAAGCCCAGATAAACTGATCGATACCAGGATTGAGAAATTCTGCTCGATGGGCGTTGTGAACGAAGGATAATTAAAAACATATTATTTCAGCAGGCCATTTTGCATCAAGCAAAGTGGCCTTTTTGTTTGGCCGGTTTTTATGGTTCTTTAACGAAATATGGATTGCTCAGCTTCTGAAAATGATGTTGCAATAAAAAGCCCCGCCCAAATGAATTTGGGCGGGGCTTTGATTATGAAAGGAACTAGGCCCTTGTTTTATCTTCCTTCTGGTGCTGGACCAAAGAACTGTGCAAACCTGCCATACAAGGCATTGTATTGCGCATTCACTTCGTCGGCAAGCTTGGTCTGTTGGTATTCTTTGGCTACCTCGGCCATTGGTCTTAAGCCATACATCAATCCGATTTGGATGTTTTGGCCACCAATTAGCTGGTCTTTGCTTTTCGATACATCAGCCAAGTAGCCCACTTCTTTGCCAATGTAATCGGCCGATTTTCTGATGAGGTTGTTTGCCTTTTCGGTTTCGCCCAAGATATAAAGGTTCTGAGCCATGGTTGGTACGCCCATCATGGTACGCATGCCATAGATCTTGGTCGGCATTACCTCGTCGTACCTGCGCATTACTTTTTTGGCATCTTCAATTCTGCCCGCTTTGATCAGACCACTTGTCAAACTGTTGAAAACATTGTTGAAGATCGAAATATCGTCGGTAGACTGAGAATCCAGGTAGCGGGCGGTTTTAATATTGCC
>JBCNPG010000259.1:0-5189 GCA_039593445.1 Pedobacter sp. | reverse complement strand
GGCAATCATTACGTCCCGCTTCGGAATGGTATCGCCCAAAGCTATGGTATACACCGGTGCCTTGATCTTGTTCAGTTCGTATAAAGGATTGCCTCCCCGATTGAAAATTCCATCGCTGGCTATGATAATGGCCCCGACGTTCCGGTTCAGCAGTTCGTCGTTCAACTGGTTAACCAAAGCCGATGCATTGCTCAGTTTGCCCTTTCCCGAAAAATCAAATCCGCTTTTGACACTATCGCTAAAACTATAGGTTTTCACTTCGTACCTGCTCGAAAGCTGATCGGCCAGTTTTTGCAGGTCTTTTTGATATTGTTGCTTGTTGAAGCCAGCGGGCTCAACTTGATCAACAGAGATGGAATTATCGTTGGCCAATACAATGATGGGCTTTTCGGGTGTATAGGAAACCCGCTTGACCAATGGCGCGAAAAGCAGCCAGGCCAAAACAGCTACAGCCAAGATCCTGAACGCCGCCAAGGCATATCTTAACCTGGGCAACAGGTTTTTATTGCCGCCATAAAGCAGCCAGGCATAAAGGCAACCTAGCACAAGGCAGGCCAAAAAAGTAAAAATAGAGGATGCAGTAAAGAAATTGCCCATAGCTTTAAACGTAAAGATGCTAAATTTCTAAAAAAATCAACGTAATTTGTTTGCGAAATAGCGCAAGTAAATGAAAAGACTGATCAAACTTTTATGCTTATTGGCAATGACAACTACGGCAATGGCCCAAAGCGGTTTTAAGGCAAGCCAGCTTAAATTTGAACGGGTAAAAGAAGCCTACGACCAAAAATGGCCCACCCTGCAACAAGATTTGTTGAAAGCAGATTTTGAAGGTGATTTCAAATTAAAGATCATGGCCTACAAAGCCGAAGGCAAATTGGAACTCTGGCTCAAAACAAAGGCAAATAGGGATTATAAATTATTCAGGACTTACGATTTCTGCGCGCATTCTGGTACGCTTGGTCCTAAAGTTATTGAGGGCGATGGTCAAACTCCGGAAGGTTTTTATAAAATCAATGTGTTTAATCCCATGAGCAGCTTCCACCTATCGCTTGGCGTTGATTACCCCAATGCCACCGATCTGGCCAGAACGGGCAAGGACCGCAAGCCAGGTGGCGATATCTATATCCATGGCAATTGTGTAACGGTAGGTTGCATTCCGCTCACCGACGAAAAAATAAAGGAGGTTTATGTGTTGGCCGTAGAAGCGCGCAACGCCGGGCAGCAAGATATTCCTGTTACCATTATGCCTTTCAGGATGAACAAAGCCAACCTGGACAAGTATCTGCAAACATACCCTAATCAAAAAACTTTCTGGGAAGGGCTGTACAGCACCTATACCAAACAAAACAAAGGCTAAATTCTTTTGCCCATTAGGGATGCATATAAAGTAACAAACCGTGATCAAACAGCTAAAAAAAAGCCCCAATTCTTGAAGGAATTGGGGCTTTTTAGGTTAATTTCTATTCTTAGAGCATGCCGCCACAAACCGACAAGGTTTGTCCGGTGATGTAAGCACTCATGTCTGAAGCCAAGAATACACATGCATTGGCAATATCATCGGTTTCGCCGGCGCGTTTTAGCGGAATACCAGCTTCCCAGCCTTCAACTACTTTCGGATCCAGCACATCGGTCATTTCGGTACGGATAAATCCTGGAGCGATCACGTTGGCACGGATGTTACGCGAACCCAATTCTTTGGCAATAGATTTGGTAAAACCAATGATACCGGCTTTAGAAGCGGCATAATTAGCCTGTCCGGCATTGCCTGTAACGCCAACTACCGAACTCATGTTAATGAATACGCCTTTACGGGCTTTCATCATTATTTTCGAAGCGGCTTTGGTTACATTGAAAATCGATTTCAGGTTCACATTCATCACATCGTCCCAGTTTTCTTCGCTCATGCGCATCAATAGGCCATCTTTCGTAATACCCGCATTGTTTACCACAATATCAATGGTGCCGAACTCGGCTACAATATCATTGATCAGTTTTTCGGCCTCATCAAACTTTGAAGCATCCGATCTATAGCCCTTTACTTTAGTACCAAAGCTTTGGAGCTCTTTTTCCAAGGCTTCGCCTTTTTCTACAGACGATAGGTAGGTAAATGCAACATTAGCACCTTGCTCTGCAAATTTTTCGGCTATTTTGCGTCCTATTCCTTTTGATGCTCCTGTAACCAGGGCTGTTTTTCCTGCTAGTAATTTCATTCTTTATGTTGTATGGTTGGAATGTTTTTAATGTTGTAAAGTTAACAAAGCTATGAAGATATGGCTAAATTGTTTTATTGTCAAATGGATTGTGCCAAGGAAAACCGCCAACCGAATTAAACGGCTGGTTCCTGCTGGCTCAAACAATGGAAGCTTCCCAAGCCCCAAATAATATCGGTCGAATCGATACCGATCACTTCCCTATCCGGAAAAGCCTTTTGGATGATATCGAGTGCCAGCTTGTCGTTCACATCCCTAAATGTAGGCACAATAACGGCTGCATTGGCGATATAAAAATTGGCATAAGAGGCCGGCAAACGGGTATCTTCGTAAATTACCGGCGATGGCATAGGCAATTTGATGATGTTCAATGGCCTTCCATCTAATAGCCTCATCTTTTTCAAGGCTTCCAGGTTTTCTTGCAGCAGCAAATAGTTTTCGTCAAGCGGGTTGCTCTCTACCACGGTAAGCACGGTATCTTCGTTAACGAAACGGGTAATATCATCGATATGGCCATCGGTATCGTCACCTACGATGCCATCGCCTACCCAAAGTACCTGTTCGGCACCATAAAATTCTTTCAGGTATTGCTCAATCTGCTCCTTGTTCAGGTGTGGATTTCTGTTTTCGTTTAACAGGCAGGCCGTGCTGGTTAAAATGGTTCCTGCGCCATTAAATTCTACCGAGCCCCCTTCCATCACGATGTCTGGCGTAAACAAAGGCAGGTTAAAGTGCTGGGCTATTTTGGTTGGGATGACATCGTCCAAATCGTAAGGCGGGTATTTGCCGCCCCAGGCATTGTAGCCCCAATCGACCACCGCTTTTTCGTTGCCCTTAACCACAAATGCCGGACCATGGTCGCGGCACCAGGCATCGTTGCTTTCATTAAAATAAAATTCAACCTGGCTTAGATCGGCTTCCACTTTCTGCAGTTCGGCAATCGCAAAAGCCTTCATCGCTTCGTCTCTCACATTGATGCGTACTTTTTCGCCTTTGGCAACGGCCTTGATAAACTGGCAATAAGGTGCATAAATGGTTTCGATCTTGCCCGGCCATGAAGCTTCTTTGTGGGGCCAGCTTAGCCAGGTAGCTTCGTGCTTAGCCCATTCGGCAGGGAAGGTGTAGCCTTGTTTTTTGGGCGTTGACAGTTCGGAAAGCGAAGAGTCCGAAAGTCTTTTGATATTATCGTTATTAGTCTCTTTGTTAGACATTATTTCAATGATTTGATCAAAGCGTTAATCATGACCAGCACCTCTTCACAGGAATGATACAGTGTCGAAAAACGTTCTTCATTTATATATTTTCTTCTCTTAGTTAAGTATAAGCAAGCTACGACTTCAATATCTGAACGCAACGAGTATCTTAAAAATCTACAAAACTCTGCGTTACTCTGTCCTGTACTGCCTTCAGCTATATTCAACACTACAGAATCTGCTGCTCTCTTCATCTGCGAGCTTAACACGTAAACTTCCTCCCTTGGAAAAGTCCTTGTAAGTTGGTCAATTTCATCAGCTAAGTCCAATGCTTTTTGCCAAACTTTCAGTTGTTCAAATTTAAATGACATAGGTGTATGTTTTTAGGTAGACTGAAATATACAGCATCTATGTGTTTTTCAAAAACTTGTCTTTAGATTTTTTGAAAGCAACTTACGGACTATCGGCTCCCAACTCTACCTAATCCCCGTCCAAGTACCTTTTGGTAATCGGTTGGTACGAATCGATCCTTCTATCTCTCAAGAAAGGCCAATGCTTGCGGAAAAAGTCGGTTTCCTTGGTGTCGAGTTCAACCACTTCGGTTTCTTCCTGATCATGAGAAGCCAAGTAAAGAATACGTCCCTGGGCGTTGGTTGCAAAGCTGCCTCCCCAGAATTTCATGGCACCGTCTTGCTCAAAGCCAACCCGGTTCACGCTCACTACCGGTACGCCATTAGCCACGGCGTGCGAGCGCTGAATGGTTTGCCAAGCGTTATATTGGTCTTTGTTGGTTTCTTCGTCTTGGTCGGTAGCCCAGCCAATAGCCGTTGGATAGAACATGATATCTGCACCCATCAAAGCGGTAATGCGCGAAGCTTCAGGATACCATTGATCCCAGCAGATCAAAATACCGATCTTGGCATATTTGGTCTGGAAAACCTTGTAGCCCAAATCGCCTGGGGTAAAGTAGAATTTTTCATAATAAGCCGGATCGTCGGGGATGTGCATCTTACGGTATTTGCCCAAATAGCTGCCATCTGCATCCAGCACCGCAGTAGTATTGTGGTAAAGGCCTTCGGCACGCTTCTCGAACAAGGAAGCAATGACAACTACGTTCAGTTCTTTGGCCACTGCCGATAAGGCATCGGTTGAAGGACCTGGAATAGCTTCTGCCAGGTCAAAATTGTCGTAGTCTTCTACATCGCAAAAATATAGCGAGGTAAAAAGCTCTTGCAAACAAACAATTTGCGCGCCTTTAGCTGCCGCTTCCCTCACCTTAACAATTGCCTTGTCAAGATTTTCCTGTTTATCCTTGGTACAGCTCATCTGCACCAGACCTACTTTAACTTTGCTCATATCTTAAAATTAGGGAATGATTGAAAATCGCATGGTTGAATGGCAAAATAAATGGATAAGCCACTTTCAATCATTCAAAATCAAATATTCGAAATTACGGGGCAAAGGTACGAAAAAGCTAGGAGGCTGGAAAGAATAAGATAAGACTTGCAGAGTTTTGAAGATCTGCAAGTCTGCTTTGGTTAGTCCTTTTGAGGTTTGGCTTTCACCTCTACCGTTTTTGTGGCAGTAGTGGCCAACAATTGTTCCTTGCCTTTTTCGGGATCCATCATTTCCATCAGCTTCAGTCCCAAAAGACCATCTATGGCTGTACCGCCGCTTTGGGCTCCGCCACCAATCAACACATCAGGAATAAGCTTGATATGGCCTTTGGAAAGCTCTTCGGTAATTTTGTAACGGGTAAAGTTTTCGCCACCCAAAGCCTTAACGG
>JBCNPG010000258.1:0-5204 GCA_039593445.1 Pedobacter sp. | reverse complement strand
GTTTCGTATTCGACAAATGCCTTTCTCAAATCGCAAAGCGGCAGGTTATTTTTAGCGGCCAATTCCCTAACGCCTTGTGCATATTTGTTCAGGTCGGCATCGGCTTCGTTGGTGCCGTCTTTTTTCTCGCCAATAACCGATGGGGTGCATACCACCACCTTGGCGCCGTTAGCCTGGATTTTATTGATCAATGCTTGGTAAAACTTGAGGTATTTATCGTAATCGGTACCTGTTCTGGCACCCAGTTTATGCCATACATCGTTAATGCCAATATAAATGATAACCAAATCCGGTTTTTTGGCCAATACGTCTTCTTCCATGCGCAGGTAAAGATCGTATACTTTATTGCCGCCAACACCCGCTCCAATCAGTTCGTATTTGTCTGCATCTAATGCTTTTTTCAGTTGATTGATGTAGCCATTGCCTTGTACGCCGGCTTGGGTGATCGAATCGCCAAAGAAAATTACTTTTTTGGGCTTTGCTTTCATGGCTATGCTTAATGTTAAAATAAGGGCGGCTGCAATTAGGCCAATTTGTTTGATGTGGTTCTTCATGTTGTTTATTTTTTAGTGGTTAGCTTAAAATCCAAGTCCTGAAAATCGAAACTGAAATCGGTTAATGGCGAAATGGCCTCCATTTTAAAGCCATCGGCCTTGCCTTCATTGCTGAGACCGAAGTTCACAAAGGCATCGGCATCCAGGCTCCTGTCGTACCATTTCACAATAAAGGTATTGCCTTTGTAATAAGTCATATCGCCTTTCAGCTTTGGTGCGTTTTTGGCTTGGAAGTGCATTTTTCCATTCACTTCGCTAATGGTTACTTCGCCAAACCAATCGTCTTTAAACGTACCCAGATAATTTTTTACATCGGGCTTTGTGGTCGTGGCCTTTTGCGCCGTGGCGATGTCGGCCCAAACCTTATCTACGATTTCCTTGGCTTGCTTCTCATTTCTCAAACGGTTATCGTTATAGGTTTTGATACGATCCTGACCCTTTATCCCCAAATAGCCGTCTTTAATGGAATTGGTGATCGAGTTAAAAGCAGCACCCGATTGCTGATTGGTAAGCACGATAATGCCCAGCTTCAATTCTGGCAAAATGGTTACCTGCGTTACAATACCCGATAGTCCTCCGGTATGCGTAGCCTGGAAATTACCATTTACCGAACTCAGGAACCAGCCTAAGCCATAACTGTTAAAACTGGCTGGATTGCCACCGGCAATGATGGTTTGTGGTGTCCACAGCTCTCTGGCTACCGCCGGACTAAACAGTTTCTTTTCCAGGTTGTCGCCGTATTTGCCTCCATTGATCATGGCGGTTACCCACTTGCTCATATCGGTTACGCTCGAGTAAATGCCTCCTGCGGCATTGGCAATTTCGCCAAAGCTGAGGCCGACAGGCAAAAGTTTGCCTTCGTATGGCGCATGACCGTCGATGACGTTAGATTTATCTTTCAAGCGATACCAGGAAGCCGCGGTTTTGTTCATGCCCAAAGGCTTGATGATCCTGCTTTCTATAAAATCTTCATAAGTTATCCCCGAAACCCTGGCTACAACTTCGCCGGCTACGATGTACATCAGGTTATCATAATCGTATTTGGTGCGGAAAGAAGAAACCGGCTTCAAAAAGCGCAGGTTGTGGATGAGCTGTTTTTTATCAACAGTCGATGAATCCGGCCAAATCATCAAATCGCCTGCGCCTAAGCCTAAACCGCTACGGTGGGTCAGCAAATCCCTTACGGTAAATTCGCTGGTTACATAGGCGTCGTACATCTTAAATTCCGGAATAACGTCGGTCACTTTGGTATCCCAAGTAATTTTCTTTTCATCAACCAACATGCCCAATGCGGCGGCGGTAAAGGCCTTGGTATTAGAAGCTACGCCAAACAGTGTGTTTTCATCCACCTTTTGATTGGTTTTGATAGAGCGTACGCCATAGCCTTTGGCATGGATGAGCTTTCCATCCTTAATTACAGCCACGGCAATGCCCGGCACATCGAAGGTAGCCAATGTTTTTTCGGCAACGCTATCTATTTGTTTGGAGGTGAGCACCTGCGCCTGCAAATTGGCAGCGAAAGCGCATAAGGCAACCAGGCCAAGCCCGATGGTTAAACGGTATTTAAAGTGCATGTGGTAACGGTTTAATGACTGCTTAAAGATAGCAATCTTTTAGGTTTTTGCGAGGGCAAAACTATTTGCCCTTGCCCAGCTTATAATCTTTGTGCACGATCAGGAAGCTGGCCCGTTCTTCTTTTTTGAAGGGGTAATCCCAGTTGCCCTGATAGGTAATTTTGGTGGGCAGCTTCACCTCGTCAAAATAGCTCATTTCGATGTTCATCTGTACGTCGAAATCGAACAGCATGTTGCTGTATTTCATATCGACATAACGGCCCAAGATTTCGAAGTTGCGCTTATCGAAAATAGTAACCAGTTCCTTGATCATCAAACCGTCTTTGGTCCAGCTGCTCAAATCGGGCTTTACCGAAACCTTGAAACGATAGACAGGGATAGAATCCAAATAGGTGCCACTGTAAAAAGTATAATCGTAATATTGGCGCATGTTGGCCGTAAAGATCTGGGTTTTGTTGCCGATAAAGGGCAGGCCTTTAATCGGCCGGCCGGGATTAAAGATCAAGGTTTTTAGCTTGTCTTTATAGCTTTCGTTTTTACCGCCTCCACTACTCGCGCCAGGGTTGGGTACAAAATCGGTATTGTAGGCATTCATAAAAATGTAATCGAACATTTCTACGGTGTACAATTGGTATTTGCCGTTCTTTTTGTAAATCTTACCGTTATCTTCCTTGACGAGGTACTCCATTTTATAGGGTCCATCGTTGTTATGCTTGATTTTTCTGTAGATACGGCCATCCACCTTATTTTTCTTATCATAGGTATAAACCCTGTTTTCGGCAATGAAAGTATATTTTTTCATGTTGCGAAAAGCCTGATAAAAACTGGTGTCGTTGATGATGGCATCGATAAAGGTTTCTACATTGAGGCGTTTCGCCTTGATGTTTACCACCGAATCGAGCTGTATGGTAGGTATGGTATCTGGATTAAACCGTTGGATCTGTTGCGCACCTGCTCCAAATGCAACAAAGGCCAATGCCAGCAATAACAATAATTTTTTCATCTCATTCTTCAATACAAATATCCTGCCTTAAATGGAAGAGGCGACCCGGAAATGGGCTCTCTTCATTTTCCATGATGCCTTCCCTACTCGGCCTAATTGCCCAGTTGCTTCAGGGCAATATAGGCCATTAAACCGGTTGATGTTTTTAGGGCATCCTCGTCAATATCAAAATTTGGCGTATGCACCGAATATTGGGTTCCTTTGGCCTCGTTACCTGTACCTAAACGATAAAAGCAGGCGTTTGTTACTTGCGAGTAATAGGCAAAGTCTTCGGCTGCCATCCAAATGTCCAGGTCAATTACGTTTTCCTTACCTAAGTAATCTTCGGCATAGGTTCTAGCCCTATCGGTTAGTTCTTCTTCGTTAATGAGGAAAGGATAGCCACGCATAATTTCGAATGTGCAGCTGCCTCCCATGCTTTCGGCAATGCCTTCCGCCATTTTTTTCATCAGTTTATGGGCCTCGTTTCTCCACTCTTCGTTCAATGTCCTGAAGGTTCCTTCCAATTTAACTTCGTTCGGAATGATGTTGGTGGCACCATTGGCAGTGACCTTGCCAAAAGAAAGCACCGACGGTAGGCGTGGATCGGCATTGCGACTTACGATCTGTTGCAAAGCCACAATAATATGCGCCGTAATTAAAACAGGGTCTATATTTTGGTGTGGCTGTGCGCCATGGCCGCCTTTGCCATGTACGGTTACATACAACTCATCGGTAGAAGCCATGTAGATGCCCGAGCGAAAGCCTACCTTACCGGTTTCGATCAGGGGCATAACGTGCTGCCCGATTATAGCTTGTGGTTTTGGGTTTTCGAGAACGCCTTCCTTGATCATGATGCTGGCTCCGCCCGGCAACAATTCCTCGGCCGGCTGAAATACCAGTTTAATGGTGCCCGCAAATTCGTTTTTCAACTGGTTAAGAATATAGGCCGTACCCAAAAGCGACGAGCTGTGCACATCGTGCCCACAGGCATGCATCACGCCATGGTTCTTTGAGCGATAAGGCTTGTCGTTGGCCTCATGGATGGGCAGGGCATCCATATCGGCACGCAAGGCCACTACTTGATCTGAAGGAATAGCTCCCTTGATAAGTGCAACCACGCCGGTATTGGCCATGTCGGTATATTCGATGCCCCATTTTTTAAGCTTATCCTTGATGAACATCGAGGTTTCGAACTCTTTAAAGGAAAGTTCGGGATTGGCATGGATGTGATGACGATAACCTACTACATCATGGTATATCTGGGCGGCTAATTCTTGTATTTTATCTTTCATTTGTGTTGGGTTTAATCACGAAGGCGCTATTTGTTAACTTCTTCGAGTTCTGGTGCGTTGATCTTTTCCCTAAAAATGAACAGGGTCGGATAGCTGGCCTTCAATTCGTTCAGGAAGCGCTGGGCTTCCATCCTGGTTCTGAAATCGCCAACACGCAGGTAATAATTGGGTTCTTTATAGGTAATATAGGCCCCAAGTTTGGGGTAGTTGTTTTTGAAACGGGTCTGTTCGCTAAAGGCTTCGCGCCGGTCGGAACCATAAAACACCTGCACCCGGTAGCCCATATCGGTTACAATAGCCGTACCGCCTGGGTTGGTGGTGGTTGATTTCCTCTTATTCAGCTCGAGCCTTTTGGCTATGAGGCTATCGATGAGCGGATCTTTAACAATGGTAAGCTCGCCCTTGCTTTGGGCCAGAGCGCCTTGGACAAACAATGCAGCAACCAGAAACAGATAGATCTTTCTCATTATAAAATAGGGTCTCCTTTGCTCCCATACCGGAGCGTTTAGGCCATACCGAGGCAAAAAAAATGCCGAACTTTTTTACAAAATTCGGCATTCTTATCTGGTATTACAAATTATGCGTTAGCACCGTGGCAGTTTTTGTACTTTTTGCCGCTACCACAAGGACAAGGCTCGTTACTACCAACGGTTGCTTCCTTGCGTATCGGCTGCGGTGGAGCCATTTCGCGCGTATCTTCCATTGGCATGCCGCTGCTGCTCGATTCGTTGAATTCGGGCTTAGACATGCGCAATTTGCTTGGCTGTGGCTGGGGGGCCCTAGCCTCTCTTACCTCGCC
>JBCNPG010000257.1:0-5211 GCA_039593445.1 Pedobacter sp. | reverse complement strand
ATGCGTAAGCTGCCAGGTAGCGTTTACCTTGTCGTTCAGGCCACTGATTGCCTACCTTAAAAACAGGCTGAAGACCGAACAAACGCTAAAGGCAGAGTTTTATCGCTTTTTGCTCGAAAAGATAGAACGCGAAGAGGCGTTGAGAAACGATATCCAAGTAGAAGAATTGGTTAAATACAAAGATACGCTCGAACTGATCTTTACCATTTTAACACCTTTAATGGCCAATGAAAAAGATCTGTTTTGGGCATTGAGCACGCCGGTGCCCGACAAGATATTTTTCAGCACCGATTCTTTTTATGATTTTTTGTCCTTCCACATCGAAGAGAAACGCCAAAACGGTGAAGAATATCCTGCATCGAAAGAAAAGCAGCAACTGCAGTTTATTTACCGGATGATTTTGGAAAGGTTTTACAATTATACCTCCATTTCTCGACATGAAATCCTGCATTCTTACACCAACCCTAAAACGAATCTTACCCAGTACTACAATATCAATGCCGATACCCAGTTTATCGACATCCAATACGATGGCGAACTGCCGGAGCTTAATTTCGAACAGGTAGCCAGCCTGATCCAGGACGGTACGGAGGTAGAGTTGCTGCAAAAAATTCTGCCACTCAGCAAATTCAGGTTCGATGGCTTTACGGTGATTTCGCTAAGCGATGTTACTTTGCAGCATGCCATCGATGGCATCCGCAATGCCTTGGTTAACCATACCTACGAAAACGAAGCTTACGAACACGTTATACAGGCGCTGAAAACCTTGGCTGGCGATGGACACATCGAATTTGGCTTATTGCCTTTTTTAGTGGTAAACGGCAAGTTTGTTTTTGACAATGAGCAGAATTCGCAAAGCATCCTGCTCAATTCGGGCAAAAAATACAACCTGCAGGAAGAATCTTTTTATGCCCTGGTTAAAGAATATCAGGATAACCCGCGTCCGGTTTTTTTCAATAACCTCGACGATGAAAAAATACAGCGTTTCCCTTTTCTCGATGTACTTCGGAAAAACGGAATCCATTCTTATTCTTTCCTGCCTGTATTTTACAACAACCAATTGGCGGGTGTGCTGGAAATCTACTCGGCCGAAAGCCTGGAAGTAGATGAAAAACTGCTGTCGCGCCTGCACTCGGCCATGCCTTTGCTCGGCCAGTTGCTGCAATACCGTATCGAAGAATTCAATGCCAAAATGGATGCCGTTTTGAAAGACAAATTCACGGCCCTGCAGCCCTCTGTACAATGGAAGTTTAACCAAGTGGTATGGGATTTCCTAAAAATGGGCAAGGATAAGCGGAAGTCGACTGAAATAGAAACAGTTACCTTTAAGGACCTTTATCCGCTTTTTGGCGCCATAGACATCCGCAACTCGACCGTTGAACGAAACTTTGCCCTGAAGGAAGACCTGAAAGTGCAATTGGCCATGCTGATTGAAAGCCTGAATGGTTTGCGGGCCATTGTTTCACTCGATCTGCTCGATAAGATTTTGTTCAACTGCAAGGATTGGCTCAAACGCATCGAGGATTTCATCAGCTCGAGTGAAGAAGCCCTGCTTAACGAATTTTTGGAACTGGAAGTTTATCCGGTGTTAAAGCATATTGAAAAAAGCCAGCCCGAAGCGGCCTTGTTGGTACAGCAATATTTTGCCAGCATCAACCCTGCAAACGGCATTGCTTTCGAGAACAGGAGAACGCTCGAAACCTCGATGCAGTTCATCAACACTTCCGTAAGCGAATATTTGGATGAGGCGCAACAGGCCCTGCAGGCTACTTATCCCTGCTATTTTGCCAAATTCAGGACCGACGGGGTAGAATACGATATTTATATTGGTCAGGATATTGCGCCAGACATCCCTTTTGATTTGTTGTACCTAAAAAATATCCGTTTGTGGCAATTGACGGCTATGGTAGAAGTAGCGCGCTTAACCAATGGATTGGTGAGCCAAATGCCAAGGGCTTTGTTAACCACCCAGCTGATCTTTGTGCATTCTAACCCAATCGATATCAGCTTCAGGAACGACGAGCGCAGGTTCGACGTGGAAGGGGCTTATAACATCCGCTATGAGGTGGTGAAGAAAAGGATAGACAAGGTTTTGGTAAAAGGCACCAATGAGCGCCTGACCCAGCCTGGCAAAATTGCTTTGGTTTATTTCAATGCCTACGAAGCTAATGAGTACCTCGAATACATCAAGTATCTGCAAGAACAAGGCTTTTTAAACAACGACCTCGAAACGCTTGAGTTGGAGGAGTTGCAGGGTGTAAGCGGGCTCAAGGCATTACGGGTAGGGGTAAACTACATGTCTTGTGATTTTTACGACGAGCAGTGGACCAAGCTGAAAAAGACCATCAAAAAGAGCCCACTGAAGAAGGCGAATGCCTAGGATTCAATTAGGTTGGCGATTGCCTGCCTGCAGGTAACCTTGATATTAGGGAAGCAATTCGCTTACTAATTGGCCACAGATGAGTAGATTTCTTTTTTATGCCAATTATAAATAGGCCTTAATCTTCTTTTAATCCCATTTAAGACCCATTTTATTTTATCTGACAAATAAATGATACGCATCATCAAAATCCTTTCTACATTTGCTTAACGGTGTTAGATTATTTTATATCATTTAACCGGCCATGGGAAGTAAAGAAAGAATCCAGCGACAAAAAGAAGATACCCGCAAGGGGATCTTGGACGCAGCCTTGCAAATCGTAAGGCAGGAGGGGTGGAATGCGCTGAGCATGCGTAAGATTGCAGATGCCATCGAATATACTGCGCCGATTATTTACGAGTACTTCCCCAATAAGGATGGCCTCTTGATTGAACTGACCCGCCAAGGTTATACGATGTTGGGCAAGAAGATCAAAAAAGCCCAGGATAGCGAAACCGAACCAGCAAAGCAATTGGAAGCCATGTGGATGGCCTACTGGGAATTTGCCTTCAACAGCAAGGAAATGTACCAGTTGATGTATGGCGTAGATATGGTATGTTGCGAGCTCAAAAAATCGTTGCCCGAAGCAGAATATACAACCAAGCTTTTTTCAGATGCCATCGAAAAGCTCATTACCAAAGAGCCAAGGCCAGAAGATATCATCTGTTTAAAATATTATACTTTTTGGTCGGTTATACACGGCCTCATATCGATCAACCTAACACAAAAAGGTACCAACGAGGAAATTAATCAGCAGATTTTGAGGGGCGCCATCCAAGCGATCATCAGGACCATCAACGATTAAAATTTTTTCGGCTTCTACTTAACACTGTTAGATTAATTTATTAACGTAAAATAAACATTCAAATCCCAATAATCATGAAATATATCTCCAATTTCACTCCTTTACTTAACAATGTTAAGTTATCTAACATAGTTAGATTTTTTGCTTTGGCCACAGCTTTGTTCTTGGCAAGCTGTGCGGGCAAACAAGAGCAGGCCCAGGTTGCCCAAGCTCCATCATTACCGGTCATTACCATTAGCCAAGGTTCTCAAGAAACATTTATAGATTATCCGGCCGCCATTGAAGGCGCTGCCGATTTGGAAATTCGTCCACAGGTTTCGGGTACCATAGATCGCATTTATGTAAATGAAGGCCAATTGGTAAGCAAAGGTCAACTGTTGTTCCAAATTTCGCCCTTGCCTTTTAAGGCGCAATTAAATAATGCCAAAGCCGCTTTACAGGCTGCGCAGGCTGCGGTATTGAATGCGCAATTGGAAATAGACAAGCTTACGCCATTAGTGCAGAACAAAGTGGTGTCGGCTTTCCAATTGCAAACGGCAAAAACAGCCCATCAAATCGCGTTAGCTAACGTTGAACAGGCCAAAGCCGGCGTAAACAATGCCCAAATCAACCTGGCTTATACCGAAATCAAAGCTCCAATTAGTGGTTACATTGGCCGTTTACCCAAAAAACAAGGCAGTTTGGTGGGGCCGGCAGACCCAGAGGCTTTAACCAACCTTTCAGATGTACATGAAGTACACGTATACTTTTCGTTGGCTGAAACCGACTTCATCAATTTCAACGCCAAATACGCCGGTAATTCGGTCAACGATAGGCTTAAGCACCTGCCACCGGTTTCGTTGGTCTTGGCCGACCAGACCTTGTACCCTGTTAATGGCAAAATAGATATGGTGGATGGCCAGTTTGATAAAACTACCGGCGCCATTACTTTAAGAGCCAGTTTCCCTAATGCCAAAGGCATTTTAAGATCGGGCAATACGGGCAAGGTAAGGTTGGGCATGGCGCACCATAACGTGCTCTTGGTTCCGCAGGCATCAACCATCGAAATACAAGACAAGGTATTTGTATATGCCGTTGGCAAAGACAATAAAGTAAGCAAACGTCCAATTAAGGTACTGGGCACAAGCGGTACCAATTATTTAATACAAGATGGCCTAAAATCGGGCGAGCAGATTGTTTCTAAAGGTTTCGAGAGCTTAAAGGAAGGCGACTTGATCCAGCCAGAAATCAGCAAATCCGTAACTGCCTACAACGCTACAAAATAAGACAAAATCATGTTCAAAATATTTCTAAACAGGCCGGTACTCGCTACGGTCATCTCTATTCTATTGGTTATACTTGGGGTTTTGGGCCTCTCAAAACTGCCTTTGCAGCAGTTCCCCGATATAGCTCCCCCGGCGGTTCAGGTGATGGCTTTCTACCCTGGAGCCAATGCCGAAACCGTATTACGTTCGGTAGCGCCATCGTTGGAAGAATCCATCAACGGTGTCGAAAATATGAGCTATATGAGCTCTACGGCCAGTAACGACGGTTCATTGGTGATTACGGTTTATTTTAAACTGGGCACCAATCCCGATCAGGCCGCTGTAAACGTCCAGAACCGTGTAGCCCAAGCTACCAGCCAATTGCCCGCCGAAGTGGTGCAGGCTGGTATCACGACAGCCAAACAACAAAACAGTTTGATCATGGTGGTTGATTTGTTTACCGACGATGAAAAAAACTACGATCAGACTTTCTTGGCCAATTATGCCCAGATCAATATTATTCCTGATATCAAACGTATCCCAGGAGTAGGTTCGGCAACCATTTTTGGTGGAAACAAGGACTATTCGATGCGCATTTGGCTTAACCCTGCTAAAATGGCAACGTATAACCTGACCCCAAAAGAGGTGATGGGTATCATTCAGGATAAAAACCTGGAGGCTGCGCCGGGCAAGTTTGGCGAGAGCAGCAAAGAATCTTTTGAGTATGTGATTACTTACAAAGG
>JBCNPG010000256.1:0-5214 GCA_039593445.1 Pedobacter sp. | reverse complement strand
GCACAACTACAGGAAACATTTGACTTGGTTTTTATTGACGCGGATAAAAAAAATAACGGTACCTACTATGATTTGATTTTTGACCGAGTAAGATCCGGCGGATTGATAATAGTAGACAATGTGCTTTGGAGTGGCAAAATTGTAAATAATGCGCAGGATAAAGACACCAAGAACATTAGTTCTTTTAACGATAAAATAAATGAAGACCTACGGGTAGAAAAATTGATTTTACCTGTTAGAGATGGCTTGTTTGTCATCAGAAAAAAATAAGTCAGTTGGCAATTGTCAGTTGAAATTTAGCGCTTGCTAACATTTACAATAAAACAATTTAACAATGAAGAAAATCCTTATGGTATGCCTGCTGCTCTCCTCGGCGCTTTTGGGCAAAGCACAATCAACCGAAGATTATATTGCCGAACATGTGGAACATGCGCAGGAGCTGATGCGCGAACACCAGTTGCCCGCCAGCATTATCCTAGCAGTAGCCATCCACGAATCGGCTGCCGGCAAGAGCAAGATTGCCCGTTACCTGAACAATCATTTTGGCGTAAAAGGCGCCAACAGCAATACCGAAATCCGTTCGTCGTACCGCGACTATCCAACGGTCGATTCCTCTTACAACCATTTTGTGTCCTTTTTGCACAGCCGGCCCTATTTCGAAGTGCTTTTTGACAAATACGACCAGTACGATTACAAAAACTGGGCTCGAGGCATACAAAAAGGCGGTTATGCGCACAGCCGCTCCTGGGCTTCGCAGGTAATCGGACTGATAAAAAAATACGAACTTTACCTCTACGACGAGCGCCCCAACGATTACGAAGAGCAGCCAGACCCGGTAGTTGAAGCGCCTGCAAGAAAATCGCGTACGGCAAAGAACACCTCCCGCAAAAAATCTGCTTCGGCTCAAACCTATACGGTTAAAAAAGGCGACAACCTGAATAAACTGGCCGAACGACTGGGTACCACGGCCACTAAACTGATGCAAAAGAACGGACTCAAATCATCGGCCCTGCAGCCTGGGCAGAAACTTAAACTGTAAAAAGCGAGCTTGTGAATACCGCTAAAACCAATACCCCCCTCATGAAGAAAACCATCCTCTTATTGGCTATCGCCACCTTGCTTTTGGGCGCCTGTAAATCGAGGCAATACAGCCGCAACAACAAACAGATTGAAAAAGCCGCCAACAAGGAAAACCCCAACTTCACCAATTACACCACATTGAGCTATATCGAAGCTTTTAAAGGCGTGGCCATCGAAGAAATGAATGCCTATGGTATTCCGGCAAGCATTACTTTGGCCCAAGGCATCCTCGAATCAGGTAGCGGCAACAGCTCGCTAGCCAAATATGCCAACAACCATTTCGGAATCAAATGCACTTCCGATTGGAGAGGCAAGGCTTATTACAAAGACGACGACCAGGCCAACGACTGCTTCAGGGTGTACAAGGATGCGCGCGAATCGTATAAAGACCATTCGGAGTTTTTGAAGCGCAAACGCTACAGCTTTTTGTTCGAACTCGACAAAAACGATTATAAAAACTGGGCAATAGGACTTAGAACCGCAGGCTATGCCACCAATCCGAAATACCCCGACATGCTCATCTCTACCATTGAAAAATACAAGCTGTACCAATACGACCAACCAGAAAGCGAAAGGGAAAAAATTAACCGAGAAGACCGGGTTTTTACCGAAATCAATGCCAACATCCCCCTGGAAAAAAAGAAATTTACACCGGTTGATGTAGCGCCCAAAGATCCGCCACCCACAACGTCTACAACTACTCCTGCGGCAACACCTGCCACCAGTGCCGATGGCTACTATACCGTGAAACAGGGCGATACGCTTTTTAGGATTGCCCAAATGTACAAGCTGACTGTTGACGATTTGAAGGCTTTGAACAAACTGAGCGACAACAACATCAAAGTTGGACAAAAACTTTTGGTAGTTAAATAATGTTAAGAGCAAATAAAACTTTTGGCATAAATCGTAGTTTTGTTAAACCATGAAATTTTCGGTTGTCTTATTCCTTTTGTTGTGCAGCATCCGGCTCTTTGCCCAAAACAAACCTGTACAAGGTTTTGTGGTTGATCAAGACAGCAAATTGAGGTTGGCCAAGGTTTACATTTACAACCCCAGTTCTGACGAAGGCATTTACAACAACACAAAAGGAGAGTTTACGGCCAATGTAAAGCCCGGCGATACGCTTTTTGCCGCCTTAAGTGGCTATGCCATGGATACCGTGGTGTACAAGGGGCAGAGCGCCATTGTGTTTCAGCTCAAGTCGCTCAGCATTAAACTGAGGGAAGTACAGATCGTAGGCAAAAAACCAACGCCCCAGGAACAATACAGCCAAAACCTGAAAGAATATAAATCTGCCCTGCAGAGAGGCAGCACCAAAGACCCTTTTTCTTTAGGTCCATCGGGGGCAGGATTAAGCATTGATGTAATTTATAACCTGCTCAGTAGGCAGGGGCGCAATGCACGGAGATTACAGACAATTTTAGAACGCGACTACCACGAAGCCATTATAGACTACCGTTTTAGGCCCGACTATGTTAAAGCCGTTACCGGTATCAGCGATGCAGATCTAAACGATTTTATCGTGCAGTACCGCCCAACTTATCAGTTTGTGCTAACGGCCTCCGATTATTCGTTTGTGCAGTTCATCA
Organism: Pedobacter sp.; assembly: GCA_039593445.1. Classification (GTDB taxonomy): domain Bacteria; phylum Bacteroidota; class Bacteroidia; order Sphingobacteriales; family Sphingobacteriaceae; genus Pedobacter. The sequence continues at coordinate 2,545 of JBCNPG010000256.1, read as the reverse complement.
AGAATAGCTATGCCTCCTATAAACGCAATCCGGCGGCTTTTAGGCTTCCCAAACTACCTAGGATGAGCTTACAGACCAACCCATGAGGCCCTGGATTATTGTTTGGCCAAAATTGCCGGCCAGCGGCATGGCGCTGTTCCCTTTCATCCTTGTTAAAAGCGCCACACTAAAAACCGACAAATCGTTAATTAACCATGAACAGATCCACCTTAGGCAACAGTTGGAGTTGTTGGTGGTTCCCTTTTATGTATTTTACCTGTTCAATTACCTCGTTAACCTATTGCGTTTCCGAAACCATAGGCAAGCTTACCTGCATATTTGTTTTGAGCGAGAAGCTTTTGCAAATGAGCTTGATCTCGGTTATTTGAAACGGCGAAAGCTTTATAGCTGGATCAGGTTTTTGGGTTAATGTCCAAATGGCTAAACTATAGCATATATTTTTTCACCACCTCAGTAGCCAAGCTATACGCTTACCACCATAAAGATTCAGCGTCTTGAACTTTGCATCATTGTGGTTACAAAAGCATTCGATTCTTATTGCCCTTAATTCCTTAATGGTTTACCGCCCAAAGCAATCGCCATAAAAACTTTTATTAGCTGTTATTTTTGTTTTTCTTTGTAAAACAATGAAGAACACACTACTTAGCCTGCTATTTGTCGTTATCCTTTCGTTTCATGCCGCAGCCCAAGAGGCAGATACCATTCCTATCTCTACCAAAGATTTAGACATCAGGCTCAAGCGCAGCCCCCTTCCATCGCGGATGGGAACCCTTCAATTTCAGCCCGTAACGCTTAGGCCAGCCTTGGTTAATGCCAAGGTCAATTATTGGAAAACCAAAACCTCGGTGGGCATCAATATCAACCAGGCAGCTTTTAGCGACAACTGGAAAGGCGGGGGCGTAAACTCTTTGGCTATTGGCGGATTGGTCAACTATAAGGCCGAATACAGCAAAGAAAGCTATAGCTATGTAAGTGAGGTGATTTTGCAATATGGCAAGGTAAAGAACAAGGCGCAGCTACAAAAGAAAACCACCGACCGTATTTATTGGGACAACAAGGCCGCCATACAGCTTTCCAAAAACTGGTACTTCTTCGGCTCCATCAACTTCGAATCACAATTTGATAAAGGCTTCTCTTATAGCAAGGATTCGCAGGGCAAGGAAAAAGAAAACCTGCTGTCTAAGTTCATGTCGCCAGGCTATTTAACCGAATCGATCGGTTTTGAATACAAACCCAATAAGTTTTTCTCTACCCGAATTGGTACAGGGACCGCGCGGCAAACTTTTGTGCTCGACACGGCCATCTGGCGCACCAATCCCAACAATTTTGGAGTAGAAAAAGGCAAAAACTTCAGAAACGAACTGGCCTTTCAAATTGTAAGCAGCTTTGAAAAGGAGGTGTTTACCAACATCATGCTCAAGACCCGCTACAACATGTTTATTCCCTACGATAATTTTGGGCACATCGACCACCGTTTGGATGTAAACATCATGGCCAAAGTTAACCGCTATATCAACGTTTCGCTTACCGGCGTGGGCTTATACGACAGGGATACCGACCTTAAAATACAGGGAAGCCAAACACTTGCGCTCGGGCTCATGTTTACCTTCCCCAGATAGTTTTAATTATGTTTTTTCTTCTTGATCAGGTTGAGGTAATCAATATAATAAAGCACCTTGACCGATAGGCTGTTGTTTTGCGGACCCGACAAAACCTTGTCGAAATTGCGTCCGTAGCGTGCGGTGTAGAACATCTCGTTCGATTCGGCAGCATCTTTATACGTTACGCTCAATTCGCTTCCAGGAGCAAATACCCATTGGTAAACCAAATCGATGTTGAACACGTTGTAGTTGCGGTCTACGTTTTGCAGGGCAGGCCCCGTGTAGGCATCTAATCGGCCAGTGCTGTTCAGCACAAAAAACTCTTTGTTGCGCCTGTCAGACCAATAATGCCTTACCCTGAGGTTAATGCCCATTTTATTGCTGAAAGTGTATTTGGCATCCATCGAATTTTCGACGGTATTTCGGTCATATCTTGAAAAAATGGCTTGAGCTCCCTGGGCGGCCACCCAATTTACGGCATTATAGCTTGGTGCAAAATTAAGGTCTAGTCCGAAAGCCAATTTATCGTTTACACGCAGGTTTTGGAATAAATAGAAATTGTAGTTTTCGCCCTTAAACAGGTTGACCTTGGTAATTTGCACATTGCCCCCAAAATTATAGGCTTTGGCCCTGTTGGGATTAATAAATACGCTGTACTTGAACAAGGAAGGCGCTTTGTAAACTTGCCCGTTGCGGGCCTCATAAAAATCGTTGCCCGTTGCGGCATAATAGAAATTAAGCTCTGCCGACCAGAAGTTCTTAAACTCGACGTAAGGTCCGCCCTCGATGCTCAGGTTCTGGTAATCGCCAGGCTTATATCTTCTCGAATAGGAAATCCTCGAATAATTGAGCCATTTATTGTACCAAGAGTGGGGTTTATAGGTATCATAATGGGCGGTGATCTTCTGGTCGAGGAAATTATTGTTGGTATAAAAGCCCATGTC
>JBCNPG010000255.1:0-5224 GCA_039593445.1 Pedobacter sp. | reverse complement strand
GTTGACTTGCTCGGCCCTTAAATGGCTTGCTTTTACATTGCTCAGCCCCAATGCTGCCGCTACTTCAGTAACGACCTTGATCTTTTTCCCAATCGAATCAACCAAGTGGAACTGCGTTTCGGGAAACAAAATAGCCAATGGAATACCTGGAAAACCGCCTCCGGTGCCTACGTCTAACACTTTTTCGCCTGCTTTGAAAGTGCAGAATTTGGCGATGCCCAGCGAATGCAGGATATGGCGTTCGTACAGCTCGTCGATGTCTTTTCTCGAAATAACATTAATCTGCGCATTCCAAAAACTGTACAAATCGTATAATTGCTCAAACTGGGCAATTTGCTTATCGCTAAGGTTTTTAAAATACTTGAAAACAATGGTTGGTTTAATATCAGACATGATCAGCGATTTATTTCCACTTTACTTTTTTCACAAATATAGACAGAAAGGCATTAAGCACCAGAAAAACAAACAAGATGAGGTCCAATAATGGGAACCACCAGCTCAATTCGCCATAATTGAGGCGTTTTAACAAGCGCGGATAAACAAAGCTCCTCACGATGATGCTCAATGCAAAAATACCGATGCCCAAATAACGCGTAGCAGGAAGGCACAGCAATACTATACCTAATATATAAAACAGGAACTGTACCGTAATTTGCATCGACAAAATAAACTTGTGCTTGGGCTTATAGAACTTGCCTGCCCCTACATGCCTTTTCTTTTGACGCAAATAAGCCAAAAAAGAGGTTTTGGGTTCGCTCCAAACTTGTGTTTCCTTATGGATCTGAATGGCTGTATTGTGAGCATTGGCATTGGCATTCACAAACAGGTCATCATCGCCAGAGGGAATGTGCATATGCGCCGCAAAGCCTTTGTTTTTAAAGAAAAGCGATTTTTTATAGGCCATATTTCGGCCAACGCCCATATAAGGCATACCTTTTAAGGCAAAAGAAAGGTAGTTCACGGCCGTGAAAAAGGTTTCGAACCTGATCAAACAGTTTAACAGGTTGCGTTTTTTAAAATAAGGCGAATAGCCCAACAAAATATCGATTTGGCCATCAATCGGCTGTTGCATGCCCATCAACCAATTGGCCGAGGCCGGCTCGCAATCGGCATCGGTAAATACCAGCCATTCGTAACTGGCCGCCTTAATGCCCATGGTAACAGCGAACTTTTTCCCCGCAATAAATTTCTCGCCTTCAGCAACCGTAACCACCTTGAGATAGCTATATTGCTTGGTTAGCTGCTCCAAGAAATCGCCAGTTCCATCCCATGAACGGTCGTTCACCACAACCACCTCGAACTGGGGATAATCTTGATTTAAAACACTGGAGAGGTATTTTTCGAGGTTTTGGATTTCGTTACGGGCACATACAATAACGCTGATGGGGTTAGCTGCACGCTCCGGCAGATCGGCTATGCTGTAGCTGGCCAGTTTGGCATGCACGAACAGGCTATAATAGAGCTGAACCAAAAAACAAAAAACAAAAGCGCCGAGCAGGCTGATCTCTAATATATTTAATTCCACGATGGTATTTCTGAAAGCTAGCAAATCTCTCATTTTTAATCTGTAAACCAGCTTTATGTTGATAAAAAATAAAGGCTATGTTCAAAAAACACATAATTATTAAAGGTTTTGAACGTTGTTTTTAGCGCAGCTTCAAAACAGCACGGTGTAATGACCATAAAAAGGAATATTCTTGCTATTTTTGTCGGATTTTTGAAGAGGAAAAGCAGGCCACGAAAAGCATCGGGGCGAACAAAACGAAGAACAGCATGAAATTTGATTTACAGGCCAAAGACCCGTCATTCAAAGCCAGGGCCGGCGTGATTACTACTGCCCATGGCGAAATACAGACCCCTATTTTTATGCCTGTAGGCACTGCCGGAACGGTAAAAGCAGTGCAGCAAAAAGAGCTCAAAGAAGACATTAAAGCCCAGATTATCCTGGGCAATACCTACCATTTATACTTAAGACCGGGATTGGACGTCTTGGAACCTGCCGGAGGATTGCACAAATTCATAGGCTGGGATAAGCCCATTTTAACCGACAGTGGCGGCTACCAGGTGTATTCACTGAGCAAAGTGCGCAAAATCAAGGAAGAAGGCGTTACTTTCCGTTCGCACATTGATGGTTCCAAGCATTTGTTTACGCCAGAATATGCCATGGATATCCAAAGAACCATCGGCGCCGATATTATTATGGCGTTTGACGAATGCACGCCCTATCCTTGCGATTACAAGTATGCGGCGAACTCGCTGAACATGACCCACAGGTGGCTTAAACGCTGCTGCGAGCGCGTAGACACTACCGAACCCAAATACGGCTACGAACAAACGCTTTTCCCAATTGTACAGGGATCGGTTTATAAGGATTTGAGGATAAAATCGGCCGAATTTATCGCTTCGATGGGTCGCGAGGGCAATGCCATTGGCGGTTTATCAGTAGGCGAACCTGCCGAAGAAATGTATGCCATGACCGAGGTGGTGTGCGATATCCTGCCTACAGACAAGCCCCGCTACCTGATGGGCGTAGGCACTCCCATTAATATATTAGAGAACATTGCACTTGGCGTAGACATGTTCGACTGCGTAATGCCGACAAGAAATGCGCGAAACGGCATGCTGTTTACCCGCAACGGTATTATCAATATCGGCAACAAGAAATGGGAAAGCGATTTTTCTCCAATCGATGCCGAAAGCGATTTGCTGGCCGACCAGGTTTATTCTAAGGCTTATCTAAGGCACCTGATGCACTCGAAAGAGATGCTGGGCGCTCAGATTGCCACCCTGCACAACCTGCATTTTTACCTCTGGCTGGTTAAAGAAGCAAGGGAAAAAATCATTTCGGGCGAGTTTTACGCTTGGAAGAATAAAATGGTGAGTATATTAGGGAACAAATTGTAATGAATTTCATCAGGCAGCGCATTAAGGTTATCGACGGCTACATCATTGGCAAATACCTGGGTACTTTTGTTTATACCCTGGTTATTTTTGTGGTGATCATTGTCATCTTCGATCTTTCGGAAAAACTCGACGATTTCTTGGAGAACAACATGAGCATCTGGCAAACCATTTCGCAGTATTATGCCGGTTCTATACCTTTCTACGTGAATATGCTCTCGCCACTGATCAATTTCATTGCGGTTATTTTCTTTACGGCTAAAATGGCCGATCAGACTGAAATCGTGCCTATTCTAAGCGGTGGCGTAAGCTTTAACCGGTTTTTAAGGCCCTATTTTATTTCGGCCTTTATCATTTTTTCGCTCAATCTGCTGTCTAATCTTTACGTATTGCCCTATACCAACAGGATCAAAAACAAGTTTGAAAACGAAGTAGTTAACAAAAACGACCCTTATATCAAAACCGGCATCCACATGAAAGTGGACAGCAATACCTATATTTTTATCGACAATTTTGACAACAAAACCAATATCGGTTACCGCTTTTCGCTCGATAAATTTAAGGGCGACATCTTAAAGAAAAAGCTTTGGGCCGAACAGATTGCCTGGGATTCGGTTAAAAGAAGCTGGAAACTTAGCAACTACACCATCAGGAATGTAGATGGCCTTAAAGAAACCATGGTTTATGCCAACAACAAGCAGAAAGACACGGTTTTAGACATGCGGCCGAACGATTTTTCGGCATACCAGAACGTTTTTGAAAGCATGAGCAACAAGGAACTTTCAGACAAGATCAAAAAAGAAAGAATCAGGGGATCTGGTATCATGAGCGACCTGCTTTTTGAGCAATATAAACGTTGGCTACAACCGCTCTCGGCCTTTGTATTGACGCTGATCGGCGTGGCGCTTTCTTCGCGAAAAGTGCGTGGTGGCGTGGGATTGCCACTCGGAATAGGCATTATTTTGAGCTTCGCCTATATTGTTTTTACACAGTTTGCCAAGATGTTTTCGACTAAGGGCGGACTGCCTCCTTTGGCCGCCACAATCCTGCCTACGCTATTTTTTGGCCTACTAGGCTTATATTTGCTGCGAAGAGCGCCAAAATAAGATGAAATCCAGCCTTAAAACCCTTAACCACAACAGCCGAAACCTCTTAATCTTACACCTCACCGTTTTTGTTTGGGGCTTCACAGGTATCCTAGGCGCACTAATTTCCATCAGCGCCGTGCAAATGGTATGGTACAGGGTGCTGATTGCCTCCATTACGCTCTTTGCCTATTTTAAGCTGAGCAAAACCAACATCAAGGTCACACGGACGCAGTTTCTCAAATTCTTTTTTACGGGCAGCATCGTAGCTACGCATTGGATATTTTTCTTCCATTCCATCAAGGTGGCCAATGTTTCGGTAAGCCTCATCTGCCTCTCTTCCGTTACGCTTTTCATTGCCATTTTAGAGCCTTTGATTAAAAAACATGCCATTTCCAAAGGCGATATTTTTGTGGGACTGCTCATCATTTTGGGTATTTACCTCATCTTTAAATTCGAAACGAAGTATACCACAGGTATTATTTTCGGCCTATTATCGGCTGTGGCGGCCAGCTTTTTCTCTACCATCAACTCTACGTTGGTACAGAAAAACAACCCCAGTATCATCGGATTTTACGAGCTTGCCGGTGCCTTTTTTTGGATCAGCATCTATCGTTTATTCGACAAAAGCCTACTTACAGAAACTTTCAGCTTAAGTTTAACCGATTGGTTTTACCTCCTGATCTTGGGCACTGTTTGTACGGCTTTGGCCTATGTTGCAGGGGTATCGGTAATGCGCACCTTATCCGCTTTTAGGGTCGCTCTGATCACCAATTTAGAACCCGTTTACGGCATCGTTTTAGCCTTCATTTTATTCGGTCAAAAAGAACAAATGACTGGTGGTTTTTACCTCGGTTCGCTGCTTATTTTGGCTGCTGTTTTCATCTATCCCATCTATAAAAATCGCCGCAATAAGGCCTGATTTTTTATCATTTTTCTTGCTGGAAAAGATCTACCCTTATCAAGAAAACTCATGGAACTGCATCAAATTCTCCTCTTATAGGAGCTTTAAACGGCCTTTTAAAGCATCGATTTTTCCCTTGATTTATATAAAAACGAATTATTTGCCGTGAAATATCGGCAGGAAAAGCCAATATAAGGGCTAATATTAGCTTCAAAACACCGAATTAGGTGCTGTTTTTTATCATACTTTAAGCCGATTACCTGCTTTTTCCAGCTAAAAATCATCGTATTTGGAGCTTAAAACCGATAATTTCCCCACGAACAAAGCTAATAGA
>JBCNPG010000254.1:0-5228 GCA_039593445.1 Pedobacter sp. | reverse complement strand
TTTGATATCGCCCATTACTTTTAGCCTGGCTTCGTCCTTCATCACCAGGTTAAGCGCTACATCATCGCTCATGTTGTTTTTGCGCAGCATTTTAATGGGCTGGTCTTTTTCAATTACCTGAACCTTGTCTACAGCGCCGTGTGGAACGGTTTTGGTCGCAATGCCGTATTTGTCGTCCAGAAGGTTGTCGCCGTCAAAGTAGAAATTGGAAATGCTCTTGCCGTTATAGCTGATCTTGCCGTTCTCGGCCACCTCGACGCCCGGCATTTTTTTGAGCACATCGCCAATGCTGCGGTCCTGCTTGTCGGCAAAATCAGAAGTCTTGTAGTTCAATGTGTCGCCATTTGAAGTGAGCGACGGCCTGTTTTTAACTACAACCGGCTTCAGGTTGATTTCGCTTTCCTGCAACACGAGGTCGTAAGTTTGGTTAAGCGTCGCAACGGCAACGGCCTTTTTTTCATAGCCGATGATGGTGGCTTCAATGCTCAGGTCTTTGGTCTCTTCGCCAAGGCTCAAGCTGTACTCGCCTTTCGAATCGGTTCGGGTAAAACTGATGATGTTGCCATCTTTGTCTTTCAGGTTTACGTTTGCCGATATAATGGGAGCACCCTTGCTGTCCTTCACTTTTCCCTTGAGCTGCTTCTGGGCAAAAGCCGATGCTGAAGCAAACAACAGGAAAAGCAAGGCAAGAATGTATTGCTTTTTCATGGAATACGGTTTAGCGGTGCAATTAATTTTTTTCTGGCAGTTCGATTGGGTTGTTGACGGTGATTTTGATTGGGCCACCACTACTTGCGGGCTTAATTTGAGTGTTTGCGTTCACTTTAAACGATCCCATGCCACTCGAAGCCAATTGTGCGTTAAGGAAACCCTGTGGGTCTTTGTCGCGCGCCTCTTTGAGCTTGTTGTATTCCTTTTGGCTGGTTTTAATCGCATCTGCAGGCAATTTGATTTCGCTTCCCAGGTAAAAATCGGCGCCATCCACGCCCATGATTTTGACTGCATTGCCTGAAATGGGCTTTTCTTCTACGGTCGCGGTAATGTTGGTTTCGTCGACCTTGTCTATGCCTGCAAATTGAAACTGTACTTCTTTTTTGTCATCATAGGCCTCTATGATCAATCCCGGAAGGCCGTTAAGTTTCCAAGGCCCGCTTTGAAAAGGCATATCTGGCGCATACCAGGCAATCCAGTTTCGGCCCTTAAAATGGGTAGTTGCCTTTTGGCAGTGCACGCCTGAAAAACTCGCTGTGTCTTTGGTGATTTTCCAGCTGATTTTCGGCGCATCCTCTTCAATCAGGTAGTTGTTAAGCAAACGTTCCTTGGCAATCAGCTTGTTTTCTTTTGCAAAAAAGAAATAATCCGTTCCGGTAGTTGGCTTGGAAGAGGTTCTTTTGATGCTGATGCCGCCACCTGCATTATTTTTGATCTGCTCCTGAATTTGTTGGTTCAGCGCTATCGTGTTGTTCAGCTTATCGTAGCTGGTATAAACCGAGGCATTTTTGCCGATGACCAGCAACATGTTCTCCGTGTGGGGCTTATCGCGCTGGGTAGTGTCTTGAATGTGTGTAAAAGTGTATCTTACCCTGGCCAAGGCTTTGTCTGGGGATTGCGCAAAAACTACCGTTGTAATCGTTGTCGCTAAAATGGTACTTAAAATAGCTTTCATCATTGTTGTGTTTGGTTTGTGATTAATTATTCGTAAATCTACGATTAATTCGTAGATGTAAAGATGTTTTAACATTTTTTAACGAATAATGGTTTAATAGCCAGATTGCGCCTTCACAAAGCCTTTGGGGTCTTTTTCAAAAGCTTGCTTCAGTTTGTCTAATTGCTCCTTTGTGGTTTTGATGCTATTGTTGGGCAAAGCGATTATATTATCGAAATAAGCTCCGGTAATGTCCATTCCCAATATTTGATCAATGGGCAATATGCTTCCGCCTTGTTCTTTTGCGCCTGGCCTAATCAATTCTCCTGCTTTGGTATTGGCTATTCCAGCAAATTGAAAATGAACGGTTTTGCCTTCGTCATAAGCTTCGATGATCAGTCCGGGCAAGCCATTGAGCTTCCATGGACCGCTTTGAAAGGGTAGGCTAGGGGCGAACCAGGCGGTCCAATTCTTGCCTTCATATGTGCCTGAGGCCTTTTGGCAAGGCACGCCCGAAAAGCTCAGGGTGTCTCTGCCTATCGTCCATTTAATTTCGGGCACCTTATCTTCATAAATATAGGTCTGCAGCGAAATGAACTCCTTGCCAAAGAACTTCTTTTCCTTGATGAAATAGATATAGGAGGTTTTGGCCATCCAGTTGCTTTCCGAAGTATTTTTTACAAAGGCCTTGGGCCGGCCGTTGCTGGGTTGGCTCATGATCATTGCCCTAAATTTCTGGTCTTCCGAAACTTCATGTCTAATTTTATCATAGCTGGTATAAAGCGAGGCATTTTTGCCTACAAACAGCATCATATTTTCGGTGCGTGTTTGACCATTGCTCAAGGTATCTTTTTTATTGGTGTATATATAGCTTACCCTTGACAGTACGTTGTCGGGTTTCTGTGCAAGGGAGGCTGTGGCAATTATAGTGAGCCATAGGGCGTTTAAAAGGATTTTCATGGTTATAGTTATAGGTTATAGCGTTTGCTTAGTCTTATTGATTCTCCGGAAGCTCAATAGGGTTATTGGTAACGGTCGGCCCTGCAATGCCTCTTGCACTGGTGCCGATGATAATGTTTTTTCGGTCTGTTCCGGTCATTGCAGAGGCAAAGCCGACTGGGTCTTTGATGGAAAATTCCTTTATCCTATTATATTCTTTCATGTCCACGCGTTTCGCGTCTTTGGGCAGCTTGATGTCTTTCTCATAAAAGAAGCTGTCGCTGTTGGTATTGGCCTCGGTTACCTTCTCCATGCCTGCAAAATGGAACTGCACCTCTTGCTTGTTGTCGTAAGCTTCGATAATCAATCCCGGCAGGCCGTTCAGTTTCCAAGGTCCGCTCTGAAAAGGCAACTCCGGCGCATACCAGGCAATCCAGTTGCGGCCTTTAAAATAAGCGGTCGCTTTTTTGCATGAAATGCCCGAAAAGCTGGCCGTATCCTTAGTTGTTACCCAGTTTATTTTTGGCGCATTTTCTTCGGCCAGGTATTCATTATAGATCTTCTCCTTGATAAAGAACAGGTTCTCTTTAACGAAGAAATAATAATCCTGGAACGAAACGGGCTTAAACGGCGCTTTGGGAGCCATTGGTTCGGGCTTGATTTTTCCGTCATCTGCCAGCTTGCGGTTAAGCCGGTCAAGGCTGGTGTAAACCGAAGCATTTTTACCGATCACCAAGAGCATGTTTTCGGTATAAGGGTTGTTCTTTTGGGTGGTGTCTCTGACGTGTACAAAGCTGTACCTGACACGAGCCAAGGCCTGATCTGGGTTTTGTGCAAAGACCTGGAGCGAAAGTGCAAAACATAGGCAAGTGATGAAGCTGGTTTTCATGTGGTTTAGGGATTTAATGTTCGGGTAATTCTATTGGATTGTTAAAAGTGTTTTTGGAGGCGATTTCTGCCAGTTTACTGGTGCTGCTAATGGTCACGCCGCTGTTGGCCATTTGTGCCTTTGCAAAACCTACAGGGTCTTTTGCCCGGGCTTCCTTCAGTTTGTTAAGCTCGGCTATGCTTGTCCTGATGGCGTCTGCAGGCAACTTGATTTCCCTGTCTGCCAGTACGCTACTAGATAGGGTAATGGTATTTTCTGGATTCAATACCGGCTTAACGGGTGCTTCTTCCTTGAGATTCTCAATGCCTGCGAAGAGAAACTGTATTTCCTTTTTGTCGTCGTAGGCTTGTATGATTAATCCGGGCAGGCCATTGAGTTTCCATGGCCCGCTTTGAAAGGGTAGTTCTGGTGCGAACCAGGCAATCCAGTCGCGACCTTTAAAATGGGCTGTGGCCTTCCTGCACGCAATCCCCGAAAAGCTGGCCGTATCTTTGGTAATCTTCCAGCCGATTTTGGGCAAAGGCTCTTCGGTAAGATAGGTATTGATGAGCCGTTCTCGGGTAAATAGCTTATCCTCCTTGAAGAAACAGTAAAGCTCGAGGGCCGTAGTAGGCTTGACTTTGCCTACATTGATGCGGATAGGTTCGCCAGGCGCAGCGTTTTTTACCTGTTCCTCGATCAGCCTTCTCCGCTCGAGGTCTTGAGCCAGTTTATCATAGCTGGCATAAACCGAAGCATTTTTGCCAATCAGCAGCGCCATGTTCTCCGTGTAGGGATTGGATCTGTTGGTGGTATCTCTGATGTGCGAGAAAGAATAGCTGACTTTTGCCAGTGCTTTTTTTGGCGATTGTGCCCAAGCCATGCTGATGCAGGAGAAGGCAATAAGGGTGATTTTTAAATATTTCATGCGAATAGGAATGGTTTGGTTGATTTATTCTACGAATTTTTCGTAGAAATAGGCGTATTGATGAGTTGTTGTTGTCTGACTATGGAAGTTCTATGGGATTGTTCATGAAAATTACCTTTCTCGGCATGTTGGGCTTGTTTTCAAGGAGCTTTCCGAAAGGGGTGCCGGCAAGTTGCGTTTTGGCAAAGCCGATAGGATCTTCGGCATAGGCCATCTTTAATCTCTGCAGTTCTTCTTTGGTGGTTTTAATGGCGTTGTTGGGTAGCTTAATGAAAGCTGTTATCTCCGCAGTAGCTATCATCTCGCCAATTATCTGCTGGGCTTTGGGTTTGCTTTCGGTTCTTTCAAAGCCACCGAACAGAAATTGGACGTCCTTTTTGTGGTCGTAGGCTTCAACAATCAACCCGGGTAAGCCATTGAGCTTCCATGGTCCGCTTGGGAAGGGGATGCTGGGTGCAAACCAGGCTATCCATTTTCTGCCTTTGAACAATGCCGTGGCTTTTTGGCATTGAAGTCCAGAGAAGCTGGCCGTGTCTTTGGTGATTTCCCAATGGATAGGGGGGATTTCTTCTTCGGTATAAAAGAAATTGATCATCTTTTCGCCACTATTAAGCGTGTTGCTTGCACGGAAGCAATAAAGATCGGCCATGCTGGTGTTTGTTCTTTTTTGGGCCGAGATGGTTGCGCCGTTTAAGGTGCCGCCGTTGTTTTTGATCTGCTCGTTAACATGGTTCATGAAACCAACGGTTTGGTTAAGCCTGGTTTCGCTGGTATACCACGACGAATTTTTGCCCAACATCAGGATCATGGCTTCGGTATAGGGCTTGCTGCGATTATTGGTATCTCTC
>JBCNPG010000253.1:0-5233 GCA_039593445.1 Pedobacter sp. | reverse complement strand
CAACGAAGAAATCGAGAAGTTGCGCTTGCGTACCACTTCGGCATTGATGTCGGGCAGAAGAGATGTCATCGTAGTTTCTTCCATATCCTGTATTTACGGTATGGGAAATCCCGAAGATTTTTCACGTTCGGTTTTCCGCTTTGGCGTGGGTACCAGAATTAGCCGCAATTCTTTTTTGCATAGTTTGGTCGAGATTTTATATGCGCGTACCATCAACGATTTTAAACGCGGCACCTTCAGGGTAAAAGGCGATACCGTAGATGTTTTTCCTGCCTATCTGGACAATGCCTATCGCATTTCTTTCTTCGGCGATGATATTGAGGAATTGTCTATCATCGACCCTGTTACCGGAAAAACGCTCGAAAAGCTAGAGGATATGGCCATTTATCCGGCCAATCTTTTCGTTACTCCAAAAGACAGGTTCAATGCTTCGATTTGGGGAATTCAGGAAGAATTGGAAGTCCGCAAAAACCAGTTGCTGGCCGATAGGCAACTATTGGAGGCCAAACGATTGGAAGAAAGGGTAAACTTCGATATTGAAATGATGAAAGAGCTGGGCTATTGTTCCGGAATTGAGAACTATTCGAGGTTTTTTGATGGACGTTCGCCGGGCATGAGGCCTTTCTGTTTGCTGGATTATTTTCCAGACGACTACCTGATGGTGATAGACGAGAGCCACGTAACCGTACCTCAGATCCGTGCCATGTATGGTGGCGACCGTTCGCGCAAGATGTCGCTGGTAGAATACGGCTTCCGTTTGCCTTCGGCCCTAGACAACCGTCCGCTTAACTTTGACGAATTTGAGCGCTTGGCACCACAAACCATTTATGTGAGCGCTACGCCTGCAGATTACGAACTTCAAAAATCCGATGGTGTAGTCATTGAACAGGTGATTAGGCCTACCGGTTTGCTAGATCCGATTATTGAGGTAAGACCGGCCATTAACCAGGTAGACGACTTGCTGGACGAGATTGACAAGACCATTAAAATGGGCGATCGGGTTTTGGTAACCACGCTCACCAAGCGTATGGCCGAAGAACTGACCAAGTACATGGACAGGTTGAATATCAAATGCCGCTACATCCACTCTGAAGTAAAAACGCTGGAGCGGGTAGAAATTTTGAGAGGTTTGCGTTTGGGCGAATTTGATGTATTGGTAGGTATCAACCTATTGCGCGAAGGCCTGGACTTGCCAGAAGTAAGCTTAGTGGCCATTTTGGATGCCGATAAGGAAGGTTTCCTACGTTCTGACCGGGCTTTGATCCAAACTATTGGGCGTGCGGCGCGTAACGATCGTGGGCGTGTAATCATGTATGCCGACAGCGTAACCGAATCGATGGAAAGAACCATCGAGGAAACCAACCGTAGGCGCGAAAAGCAGGTCAACTACAACTTGGCCAATGGCATTGTTCCGAAAACGGTAGGCAAAACCAAAAAAGAGATCATGGAACAAGGCTCAATCTTGAGCATGTCGGCCGAAGGCAACGAACGCGCCAAAGCCTATGTTGAAGTAGATGAGGTGAGCGTAGCTGCCGATCCGATTGTACAATACATGACCAAGCCCGAAATGCAAAAGGCCATCGACAAAACCCGGAAAGACATGCAGAAAGCGGCAAAAGATATGGATTTCTTGCTGGCTGCCCGCCTACGCGACGAAATGTTTGCCCTGGAAAAAGTCTTTGAAGAAAGGTTTTCAAAATAGCATGCTGTTGCCAGCACAATCGTTTGAGTAACTTTTTAATAGAAGTGGTTGATCGTTAAAGTTTTCTGTTAAAATTGCAGTAATCAATCTACCACCATGAAAACATTCAAAACATCAATCCTATTGGGCTTGCTTACGCTGGCCTGTTTAAATTTAGTTGCACAGGAAATCAGCGTGCCATTGGGCGGCAATGTGTACAGTTCCAACAAATCGGAAAGGAGAGGCAGCATTACCAACAACGGCATCGAGCGCTGGATCAACCCATCTGATATTTTTACGGTCTATTTTCGCGTGGGGCAACCCGGAACCTTGGCCGTGGCTTTGGGCGAAGTGAAGACCGAAGGCAAGGCTACCTTGGAATTTACCGTTAACAAATCGAGCAAAACCGTAGACCTCGAAGCCGACAATGCGAGAAACAAAAGGGTTGGCGAATGGAAGATCAAAGATACAGGCTATGTGGCCATTCAAATCAAAGGCTTGAGCAAGAATGGCAATGAGTTTCCGGCCATCAAAAACCTGCTCCTGAGTGGCACGGCTACGGTTGGAAACGTAGTTTACGTTAAAGGGAACGAAGATGGCCTGTTCCATTTTGGTCGTCGCGGACCATCAACCCATTTAAATTACGAGCAGCCCAAGGGCGTAGATGCAGAGTGGTTTTATAACGAAGTAACCATTCCGGTGGGCGAAGACAAGATGGGCAGCTATTTCATGGCCAATGGTTTTGGTGAAGGCTATTTCGGCATGCAGGTCAACTCGCCAACAGAGCGTCATATCCTGTTTTCGGTGTGGAGTCCCTTCACAACCGATAATCCGAAAGAAATTCCAGAAAGCCACAAAATCAAACTCATTAAAAAAGGAGAAGGTGTACATGGTGGCGAGTTTGGCGGCGAAGGCAGCGGCGGACAAAGCTACCTCAACTACATGTGGAAAGCCGGAAATACGTATAAATTCCTGTTGCGCGTAAGGCCGGTAGCCGATAATTACTCGGAATATACCGCCTACTTTTTTGCGCCCGAACTCAACAAATGGCAGCTGATTGCCTGCTTTCAGCGCCCGCAGACACAAACCTACGCCAAGCGACTGTATTCGTTCCTCGAAAACTTTTCGCCAAACATGGGCGATGTGGCCAGAACCGGCACTTATGGCAACCAATGGGTATGCGATACCCAAGGCAACTGGATAGAAATAGACAAAGCCATGTTCAGTATCGATGCCACTGGTCGTAAAAACTATCGCAAGGATTACCAGGGGGGCATCCATCAAAACGGCAATTTTTATTTGAAGATTGATGGCTTCTTTAATGATTTTACACCTTACAAAACCATGCTTACCCGCAAAAAAACAAACAGAAAGCCAGAAGTAGACTTTAGTAAACTGCCTTAATAACTTGCGAGTTTAAGTTGCTAAGCCTAATTTTGGAATGTCCATTCTGCCTCTCCACTAATGAATTGGTGGACCAATGAACGAATGAACATTTGATTATGCAAGGACAAAACAGAAAAGACATCTATCCGGGTTTGGAAGTAGGCATTATCCTGAAAAAGGACCAACGGAATGGCACCGTAACCTATGGCTTTGTGAAGAATATCTTAACCTCGGCCCCCTTCCATTCGAGAGGGATAAAAGTGAGGCTTGACGACGGGCAGGTTGGTCGCGTAGTGGAGATTATTGAAGAATAGCATGATAGGTCTAACGGCAAACAATTACGGGAGTCAAATTGTAATTAAAGTGTAACTATCTTTTTGGAAAGTAACAAAAAAACGCTGGGCTCGTCTATATTTGTGTTTAAGGCTTGATCAATTGTTGCAATGACAATGACCGGCTTTTGTTTTTGAATTTTAGATTAGATAAAATGGCTTTGTTAAAATTCCTCTTCATAACTATCCTCATCCTTTGGATTATCCGCATATTGGTTCGAATGATATTTCCTGTAATGGTAAGAAAAGCTTTCGGTACCATGCCCGGCCAAGGCGATTATGGCCAGCAACAACAGCAGCAAAGATCGAGAAGGCCCGAAGGTTCAATCAGTATAGATTATATGCCAAGCAAGAAAGACAAAAAAGGAAATGCCGATAAACTGGGCGATTTTGTTGATTTTGAGGAAGTGAAATAGTTTTTGTAGTGCCAATCTAGTTTTGCTGTACCAAAGTTTTGCCTCATGGTGGCAAAAGGAGTGGGAGATCTGATACATTCCAGCAACGCTCAACTTAAAAGCTAATAAACCTTCGCTTGTGCAACCAAATCCCTAATCGCAGCATCAGCGTTTGGATATTGGAATTTAAAGCCATCAGCCAAAAGAATGCCCGGTAAAACCCACCTGCTTTTTAAGATCAGCTCTGTTTCGGTGCCAATGAGCCAAGCGCCTATACCTAACATCCAGGTTGGACAAGGCAAGCCCAACCAAATGCCATAAGCTTTTCTTATCAATCTCATCAATTCATGGTTTTTAATAGGATTTGGGGCTGTACAGTTTACTATTCCCTCGATGTGGTGGTGTGTTAATATCCATTCCGTACTCAAGGCAACATCTTGTTCGTGTATCCAGCTTACATATTGCTGGCCGTTGCCTTGTTGGCCACCCAAGCCAAATCTAACCAAATTCAAAAGCCTTGGAAAAATACCATCTACACGTCCCAAAACAATGCCCATGCGCAAGGCTACTTTTCTGGTGCCGGGTGTAGGGGTTTCAAAAAAGCTGGCTTCCCATTTTTTACAGACGTTTACAGAAAAACCATAGCCTATTTCGCCTTTAATCTCATCTTGCGCACAATCTTCTGCGTGGCGATAAATTGTCGCAGAAGTAATATTGATCCATACTTTCGGTGGATTTTCCATGCGCTCAATAACCCAATTCAATAATCGAGTAGGCGTAACACGCGAGCTGATAATTTCCTTTTGGTTTTTAGGCGTATACCTGCAGTTGACGTTTTTGCCGCAAAGATTGACTAATAAATCTGCATGTTGCAAGCTCTGCGCCCAAGTTCCTTCGCTCTTGCCATCCCAAACCACGGTTCTGATGTTTGCTTGTTTAGCTTTTGATTTTCTGGCCAATATGATGACCTCCTCTGCCAAGCTACTGTAGTGCTTGGCTAAAACTTGACCCAAATAGCCATTGCCACCGGCCAATACAATTTTTTTGAATTTTTTCATCGTCAGTTAATTAAGATCCAAGCCAAAATGGCTAATCGATAAATGAGCCAGGTGATGCTTAAGGTAAGTCCGAGGTTCAAGATGCGGCTTCTCCTTAAGTGTTCTAAAAGCATTAGCCCGGCTACGCCTAAAAAATACACAATGCAACATGCCGCATTCACGGCTACAAAATTGTTGATCAAAAGCATGGGCAACAGCAGAAGAGCGCCGGCAAATGAAATCGTCATCATATTGCCCAGATAATCCCAATATTTTTCGGGTTTATAACAAAGGCAAACCAAGCCTTGAAATACAATTTGGCCACCACAAATCAAGTACTCGCGATAGGTTGTGCCGAGAGGTACCATTGGGCTTAAGGTTTTGACATAGGCGGTAAGGATG
>JBCNPG010000252.1:0-5258 GCA_039593445.1 Pedobacter sp. | reverse complement strand
GCTATCGCGCTTATTTTGCTGTTAACCTATATCAATACCAAGGGGGTTGAGAGCGCCAAATGGTTGCAGAATATTTTTACGGGATCCAAAATCGTGGCCCTGATTGGCTTGATCGTGTTGGGCTTTCTTTTGGTGAAAAGCAATTTCTGGACAGAAAATATGAGCTTCGGATGGAATGCTTTCAATAACCTGAAGACAGATGTAAGCGGAAACTTCTTAAAATCTGGATGGGAATCTATTTCTGGAATGACCATAATGGGAGGAATAGCAGCGGCAATGGTTGGTTCTGTATTTTCTAGCGTGGCCTGGGAAAACGTAACATTTGTTTCTGGAGAAATTGAAAACCCCAAAAAGAATGTAGTGCGTTCTATGGTTTTGGGCACTTCGGTAGTCATGGTTCTCTATTTATTGGTGAATTTCGTATACCTCAATACCTTAAACAGGGATGGTATTGCCTTTGCCCCTAACGATAGGGTAGCCGTGGTAGTCTCAGAGCAGATTTTCGGGAATGGCATAGGCACCATTGTAATGGCTATACTCGTCATGATTTCTACTTTTGGTTGCGTTAATGGAATTGTATTGGCGGGTGCACGGGTATTCCAAACCATGGCCAAAGACGGGATGTTCTTCAAATCGGCCCTCGACAACAATAAGAATGGAGTTCCGGAAAAATCACTTTGGATGCAGGGTGTTTGGGCTTCGGTATTATGCCTAAGCGGACAATACGGTAATCTTTTGGATATGATTTCTTTTGTTATCGTGCTATTTTATATGATTACGGTTTTTGGCGTTATCTATTTAAGAATTAAGCAGCCTAAGCTGGATCGGCCTTACAAAACTTGGCTGTACCCGATTACGCCGATTATTTATCTGTTGATCGGTGCTGCATTCTGCATTTTGCTCTTAATTTATAAGCAACAATATACCTGGCCTGGACTTTTGATCGTTTTGCTGGGTGTTCCTGTCTATTTTTATATCAATAGAAACAAGACGGCCGGCACTAATTAATTCCAAGCGCACTTGCGAAGTTTTCAAAACTTCGCAAGTGTTGTTCAAGCGTACACTTTGCACCATGTGCTGATCTCCGTACGCGAAACGCCCTGTGCATTCCGCAACTAATTCCGTACCTTTGCCCTAAATGGGCACAGCATTAGACTTAGGTTTTAAAAACTACAACAATTACGGTACGCACCTCCGCGAAAAATATAACGGCCAGCGCGTATTCAAGGTTATTGTTGATGGTGGCTTTACTTGTCCCAACCGCGACGGCAGCAAGGGATTTGGGGGCTGTACCTATTGCAATGTCGATTCTTTTACGCCCGAACTCTCGCGCAAGCTGCCTACCATCAGAGAGCAGGTGGAACAGGGCATTGAAAGAGCGCGTAATGCTTATCGGGCAGAAAAGTTTATCATCTATTTTCAGCCCAATACCAATACTTATGCCCCGGCACATTACCTCAAGATGATGTACGATGAGGCACTTTCGGTCAACACTACAGATGTGGTAGGCTTTGCCGTAGGCACAAGGCCCGATTGCATCGATGCCGAAAAAATCAAGTTGCTCGAAAGCTATGCCGACCGTTACGATGTCGACCTGGAAATGGGCATGGAATCCATCTACGACGAAACCTTAACCCAAATTAACCGGGGTTGTAGCCATCAGGAGTTTGTTGATGCCGTTAATCTGGTTCAAAACAGTAAGCTTAATCTTTGTGTGCATACCATTTTTGGCTTTCCGTGGGAAAGCCGCGAAATGATGGAGGGTTATATCCATGAGGTTAATCGCTTTCCGCAGATCAAGTTCATCAAGTTTCACCACCTCCATATCGTGGAAGGCTCTATCATGGGTGTCAAGTACAAAAGAAACCCGTTTAAGCTTTTTTCTTTGGAAGAATATACCGATTTGTTGTGCGAATTCCTACCTTTATTAAGACCGGATATAGTAGTACAGCGACTCTTTGGCATTTCCGATTGGGAATTGTTGATTGCACCAAATTGGGAGCTCAAGAAATCGGCCATCCAAACTTATATGGATAAGGAAATCGAACGCAGAGGAGTAGTGCAAGGGTCGAAGTTCAGCTTGTAAGCTATACCAAAACATCTTAACCTATCTAAAATGAAGATAAATTTTTTTATCGTGTTGCTGCTGTGCGCTCAATTGGCAACGGCGCAAAAGGCTGCTTTTGATACGCTGATCCCCAAGCCCTTCAAATTGACCGCTATGCAAGGAAATTTTGTTTGGGGCTATAACTCTAAAATTACCCTGGCGCCAGGCAATGCCGATTTGTTGCCGGCTTTTAACGAGCTCAAGGCGATGTCGGTTAACATAAAGGATAAAAGCACATCGGCAAACGCCATTGTGATGCGCAAGGATGCTGCTATTAAGGCCGAAGAGGGTTATCGGCTTACGGTAAGCCCAAAACAAGTAGAAATACGCGTGGCAGGCTTGCCCGGCGCTTTTTGGGCCATTTCCAGCCTCAAGCAGCTTATCGGAACAGAAGCTATTGCGCCGAGTGGCAAACTCATCACAATACCCAGTATAGTTATAGAAGACCAGCCTCGGTTTGCCTGGCGTGGCATGCACCTCGATGTATCGCGCCATTTCTTCGATATGCCTTACCTGCGTAAAATGATCGATCGGATGGCCTACTACAAGTTCAACAAGTTTCATCTCCACCTTACCGACGATCAGGGCTGGCGTATTGAAATCAAAAAATATCCAGAACTCACCACCAAAGGGGCCTGGCGGACTTTGAACAACCAGGATTCAACTTGCTTGGAACTGGCTAAAACCAATCCTGATTTCTCCCTGCCCGAAAAGCATTTCAAAATTATAGCTGGCAAAAGAATGTATGGCGGTTTTTATACACAGGAAGAAATGCGCGCGCTGATTGCTTATGCTTCAAATAAGGGAATCGAGATTATCCCTGAAATAGACATGCCTGGCCACATGATGGCCGCTACGCAGCTTATGCCTTGGCTAACCACGCAAGGCAAAGGTGGCATGGCCAAAAACTTTAGCGAGCCCTTGTGCCCTTGTAAGGAAACAACGTTTGAGTTTGCGGAAAACGTATTTTCGGAAATAGCTGCTTTGTTTCCTAGCCGGTACATCCATTTAGGGGCCGACGAGGTGGAAAAAGAAAGTTGGAAGCACTTGCCCGAATGCGAGGAGCTGATGAAAAGGGAAGGACTTAAGAGTGTGGACGAATTGCAGAGCTATTTTGTGCGTAGGATGGAAAAGTTCTTTAACAGCAAAGGCAAAAAGCTTATTGGCTGGGACGAAATCCTTGATGGGGGCGTATCGCCAACCGCTACCGTAATGTACTGGCGCTCATGGGTTAAAGATGCGCCAAAAATTGCCGCCGCTAAAGGCAATCGTGTAATCATGACCCCGTCGGCTTTTTGCTATTTCGACTATAAGCAAGATAACGAAACCGTAAAGGCATTGTATGGTTTTAATCCATTGGATTTTGGTCTTGATACCAAAGAACAGCAAAATGTAATCGGCACGCAAGCGAACATCTGGACCGAGTACATCCCAACGGAAAACAGGTTAGAGTATATGGTCTTTCCAAGAATGCTGGCCTTGGCCGAGGTAGGCTGGGGAACTGCAACTGCCGACTGGTCGGGCTTTAATAAGCGTTTGCAGGTGCAGACAGCTTTATTAGATGCGATGCGAATCGATTACAGGATGCCCGATATTTTAGGCTTTACCGAAAAGAGTGTTTTTGTTGATAGTGCCTACCTGTCTGTAGAAAAGCCTTTTGAGGATATGGTTGTACGTTACACTACCGATGGCTCGGTGCCTGGCCCATCGTCTGAGGTTTTGCCTGATCGATTGCTAGTTAAGAGCTCCACTCTTTTTAATATTGTAGGATTTAGCAAAAGCGGTCATCGAGGCGATGTTTATGCCATAGCTTATGAAAAACAAGCTTATTTGAAGCCTAAAAATGTGGCAAGCCCACAAAAAGGACTTCGCTTTTATTATTATCCGGTCTTTTATAAAAATACCAAGGCTATCAATGAGAAAGATTTGGCAACCGAAAAAATCGCCAGAGCTATCGAAATTCCTGTCAGCCAAACGGCGCCAAGTTTTGCTACGCGCCACGTCGGTTATTTTTATGCTCCAGAAACGGGTGTATATTCCTTTACGTTACGTTCAGACGATGGAAGTGTGCTTAAAATAGGTGGCAACGTGCTGATTGATAACGACGGGATGCATTCGTCTGTAGAGAAATCGGCTCAAATCGCGCTTGAAAAAGGCTATCATCCTTTTGAGTTGTTTTTTGTGGAAGGCGGGGGCGGCTATACCCTGCAACTGCAATGCAAAATGCCCAATGGCAAGCTCGAAGCTGTTAATGAAGCAATGTTCTTTCATGAGTAGCTTTAAATCTTCTTTAATGACAGGCTAAATGGAAATGGCAACTGATTAGTAGTTTTTTTGTGTTATATGGCTCAATTGGAGCGTTGTCTATAAATATCTGTGGCCAAAGAAAGTGGCTCGGCCAGTGATGATATGCTTGCTCGGTTTTTTAGCCACAGATTAGCGGATTTTGTTGTTAAGTGGCTTTCCTTAGGGCCTGATCTTTAAAATCTTTGGCTAAAAATGAATTTGCCATTGTTTGTTGGCTTGCTTAAAGCATCTCGCCGAACAGTTCTGTTGTTTTCGCTTTCCTGAAATCGAAGATTTCCTTCAGTCTCTTCCTTACAAAAAGGCTATGTGCCATTTGTCCAAAAATCCCAAGCGGTAAACTGTAGGTTAAAATATCTGTCATTTCAACACCGTTAGGTATAGTCTTGAAATGGTGCTGGTGGTGCCAAAACCTAAAAGGGCCCGACCGTTGTTCATCAATAAAATATCTTTCGTGCGCAACTTGGGTAATTTCGGTCATCCAGTTGAGCTTAATGCCCAAAAGTGGCGATACTTTATAAGTGATAATCATTCCGGGATACATTTTTTCGTTCGGATCCAGCTTGGATGTAACAATAAACGCCATGTCGTTGGGCGTAATCTCGGCTAAGTTTTGTGGCGATGAGAAAAAGTCCCAAGCCTGTGCCAGTGAAACCGGAAGTTTTTGCTTAAAAGTTAATTGATAGGATTTCATGATGAAATAAAGATACGATTAACTTTTTTATTTTGTTTTTCTATGATTTTTATGAAAACAATAATAATATTATTGTTTTTGTCTTGATTATTTAGTGAATTTTAAAATTATGCTTAATAAAATGTTATTTATTTAATATTTTTTGGTTTTATT
>JBCNPG010000251.1:0-5262 GCA_039593445.1 Pedobacter sp. | reverse complement strand
CGTGATTGACAGTGCCCCTAACCTCGGGATCGGCACCATCAACGTGGTTTGTGCGGCCGATTCCGATATTTACAGTTATACCTAGCTAATTATTGGCCTTCGATCATGGAGCCAATGAATGAGAAATGTTTAAAAAAGTACTTTTTTCTATTCTAGACTTCCTGCTTTTCAGCAATATTTTTATTGCCATTTGTGCTGTTGCACAAGGCTTGGTTACCTACTATCTCCTGAAACTTCCGGCAGACCAATACGTTTTGGCATTTTTGTTCTTTGGCACATTGATTACCTATAACCTCAGCGTACTGCTCACCAAACCTGAGGACCCGCAGCAATCGCAGTTCAAAAGGATACGCTGGTTCTTTGGGCACCACCGCCTCATGATATCGATAACGATGATTGCCATACTCTGCATTATTCCTTTGGCTTTATTGTATTTGAGCATGCAGGCCAAGTTGCTGATGGGTTTTATGGGCATTATTGCCTTGGCTTACAACTTTCCTTTGCTTACGCTGAACCAACAGCAGATAAGCCTGCGCAACCTGCCTGTTATCAAATTATTCTTGGTGGCCTTTGTATGGGCTACCAGTTGCATATTATTGCCTATTGTTGAGCTTGAAAGCAATTATGGCATTGCTATTCCGCTGGGCGAAACGCTCCTTTTGCTTGCCCAACGCCTATTGTTTATTTGTGCCCTAACCATTCCCTTCGATAGCATGGATTTTTTCCAGGACAAGATCAAGGGGCTCAAAACCGTTACCTTACCTGCCTGGGAGAAAAAATCATGGATTTTTTGCCAAGTGATATTGGGCCTGTACCTGATCTTGCTTGTGCTGTTTACCAAAAGCGTCAATCTCGACGTGGCGGGTTTAGCGCTGACCATCGTCTTAACGGGCTGGCTCATCTACAAATCGGCCCCTAAAAAAAGTGAATACTATTATTTCTTCCTGCTCGATGGCATCATGATCTTGCAGTGCGCTGTACTCTTTGCCTGCAGCCTGTTAGGCAAGTACTTTTAACTCTAAATCGTTTTTAAGGCTACTTTAGAAAAAGTTTTGGAAGCAAAACTTGCTTTGCAGAAACACTTGCGAAGTTTGAGAAACTTCGCAAGTGTATTGAGAATAATTATCCCGCATTGAAGCGGTAGCCGATACCGCGCACGGTTTGCAGCAGCTGCGGATTATCGGGATTGAGTTCTATCTTTTTGCGCAACCTTACGATGTGCATGTCGAGCGTACGGGTATTCACGTCTGAGTTGTAGCCCCAAACCACCAACATCAATTCGTCGCGGTTTATAACCTTGTTCGGATTGCGCAGGAAATACAGCAAAATCCTGTTTTCCAAAATGGTCAATTCTATCTTCTTGCCATCGCGAAACAAGGTATGGATATTGGGATGGTGTTCCATGTTGCCAAAACGATGGATTTCTGAACGATCTGTATTGAGCAGGAATTTCACCTTGCTATCGAGCATGGCAACCAGTACATCCATGTTAAAAGGCTTGGTTACATAGTCAGAAGCCCCAAAATTATAGGCATCGATCTTATCTACGTCTTGCGCCTTGGCCGTCATCATGATAACCAGTCCTTCGTAACCCTGTTTACGCACTTCTTCGCATACTTCAGAGCCTTCTTTGCCTGGCAACATCCAATCGAGCAGCACGATATCGGGCTTTTCGTTTACAATGGTTTCAATGGCTGTTAGCCCATCGCTGTTCTCCAACACCTCATATCCTTCTGCCTGTAAACGGTGTACCACCAAGAAACGAAGATTTTCGTCGTCTTCAACAATCAGTATTTTAATTCCTTTAGACATTTTTTTTAGTTTTAAAGCTGGAGTGTTTAAAATCGGAACGTTATCGCCTACAGCAAGCTACAGGCCAACCCAACACTACAACTCGTTATTATAGGGTAATACAATTTTAAATTCTGTTCCTTTGTCTACCACGCTCTTTACAGAGATTTCGCCACCCATAAAGTTAACCAGTTCTTTGCAAAAAGCCAAGCCTAGGCCCACACTTCCATTCTGGTTATAACGGTTCTGAACGCGGTAAAACTTTTTAAAGATATTATTTATTTCCGACGATGGAATGCCGATGCCCGCATCCTTAAACCTGAACACTACGCGATCTTTGACCAGACGTGCCGAAATATGTAGTTTTTTATGGTTAACCGGCGAATATTTGTACGCATTTTCGGCCAGGTTATCAAACAGGCTACCCAGCAGTACCGGATCGGTAACAAAGGTCTTGAAGCCATCCAGTTCGTAGGTAAAATCGAAATCTGGATGCTTGAGGCAATGCACATCGATGGTGCTTTCAATGAAATCCGCCATATCGATTTCGTCGCGGTTAAGGGTAATGGCTTTGTTTTCGATCTGCGTAAATGCCAGCAGTTTGTTCATCAGGCCATTCAGCTTATCGGCTTCCTCGTCCAATATTTTCCCGTACAGCTTTTGCTCGCGCTCGCTGATGCTCGGGGCGCTTTTGATATTATTTCCTGCAATTTTGATAACACTTACCGGGGTCTTGAATTCGTGCGTAAGGTTGGTCAGGAAGTCGTATTGCAGCTTGAACATTTTATGGTTGATGTTCAGGTTGCGGTAAATGAGGAAAGCCACCAGCACCAATACGCCGTAAAACAGCAGCAGCAACGCCGCTATAGGCAAAAAGTAACTGAAGATTTCCTTTTTAACGAAAGACCGAGCCGAGATGAAATAAAGCTTGAACTCCGAAAATGCACCAGGCAGCGCAATTTCGCCGGTAACATATTCCGACGAGGCATCGAGAGGATCGTAGGTAATGGGTTCGATCCTGATGTTCTGGTACAGCAATGGCCTGGTATTTTTGATTTTGATCTTACTCGGGTCGAGCTGGAAAGACAGCAGGTCTTGCTGGTAAACCGGTTGGGATTCGAGCTTCTCAGAAACCATTCTCTTATAGGCTTTGAGCTGTTCTGGGCTCGGAATATTAAAGTAATCGATCTTATTGGAGCGGATATTGGTAAAATTGCTGAACAGCTGATCTTGGCTGGGCACTTTAGCCGTATCCAGTTTTTGCACAAAGTTGATGAGCTTTACGGCCAAGGCATTGAAATCTTCGGCCTCGGCATAGTTCCGTCCCTCGTTCTCGCTAAATAGCTTGATCGAATCTTTGGGCACCAGGCTCCCAAACTGATAAACACCCTTAATACCGATGGAGAAATGGCCCAAATTCATGCCATTCTCTTCATACTTGACATTTCTTACCTCTGTATCGTAAAAAATGACCTTCGAAACGAAAGGATATTGGAGCAAAACGGTATCTACAAATTTAGAAGCTGTTGCCGAATCCAAGAATCCGTTATAATAGGAAACTTCGGGTAGCTTGTTAAAAAAGAAATCGTTGTAGGGCTTGATGCTTTCTTCCAACACATTGGCTTTGGCCGAAACAAATTCGTTCTCGATGTTCTTTTTGCTGTAGTTGAAAGCCAGGAACAACGAAAGAACAAACACAACCGAAATCAGAGCAATAAAAGTGACGATCAGCGAAAAATTCTTGCGATATCCAGTATCTTTTTCCGAAACCATTTCAGTTTATTTCTTTTTCAAATTGTTCTCCAAAAAACTTTCGAGCGCGGCATAGGTTTTTTGTCGGCTTTCTTCACGTCCCATTCCAAAGGGCAGGTCTTCCCTTTCATAATAGGTAACCGGCACATTGCGCTTTTTAAGTTCTTTTACAAAGCGGATGGCATCGCTGGCACTGATGCGTGGATCTTTGATGTTTTGCGTAATAAAGATAGGAATATTTACTTTTTCGGCATGAAAAATAGGCGATGCCTGGCGCATGTAGTCAACATCGGTATCGGGGTTGCCAATAATTTCATAGTACATCTGCATGTTCGACCTAAAGAATGGCGGGATGGTGCTCAGGTAGCTGAACAGGTTCAGCACGCCAGAATTAGAGGCCGCGCACCGGTAAAGTTTCGGGCTTTTGATGGCGGCATTGAGGGCTATATAACCTCCAAATCCGCTTCCATAAATTGCAATGCGTTGCGGATTCGCAATTTTCTTCTGGATAAGCCATTGCACGCCATCGTCGATATCGTCTTGGATCTTGCCACCCCATTGCTTAAAGCCCGCCGCATAAAAGTTCTTGCCATAGCCCAATGAACCCCTGTAATTGATCTGCAGCACCGCATAGCCCCTATTGGCAAAAAACTGCACCTCGGCATTAAAACCCCATATATTGCGCTGGTTGGGGCCGTTATGCGGAATAACCACTACGGGCAGGTTTTTGGCTGTCGAATTTAAAGGCAGCGTCAGGTATCCATTCAGTTTCAGCCCGTCGCGCGAGGTAAAGCTGATGGGCTTCATTTCGCACATTTCTTCTTCCTTGATCGAAGAATTGATATCGCTGAGTTTCTTTAAAGTGCCGCTGCTGGCAATGTACAGGTAATAAGAACCCGGATTACGGTCTGTAAATGTCCGCAATACAAATACATCTTCGTTCTTATCGCGGTCAACAACTCTTATTTCGGCCTTCGACAGTAGTTTATCCAGCTTTTGGTAAAGCACCTTGGCATCATTGTCAAGATAGTGCTTTTCCTTTTTCCAGGTTTCGCAAACCACATAGGCCATTTTGCCTTTCCGTTTAGAGTATTGGGCCTCGACCACGTTCAGGGTATCGTTTGAAAACAGCACGCTTCTTTCTTTTCCGGTGAGGCAATCGAGCTCAACCAGTGCGCTGTTGTTGCGGTTTACGTCGGAAATGGCATACACCGTATTGGGCTTGTCTTCGGCAAAAGCCACCGGAAACAGCGTTGTTTTGAAGTTGTTGGTGAGCACGGTCTTAAATTCCTGGCCTTCGTTTTCGCGATAGAGCAGTTTTTCGTTTACGCCATCGCTAGAAGTAGCCATGCGCAACCGTCCCTTCGAATCGGTTATCCATTTGGTAATATTGCCCGGGTTCTGCGCGGCCATTTCCATCTTGCCGTCGCGTACGTTCAAGCGGTACACATCAGAAACTGTCGAGTCGCGCTGGTTAGACAGGATCAGCAGGTATTTGTCGTCCATCAATTGGTCGTCAAGCACGCGCATCCTCGCTTTGTCGTTGCTGCTCAACTGGCGTTCGCCTTTACCCGATTTGTTGATGATAAACAAATCAGATTGAAAATGGTCGCCATGCTTTTCTTTATAATAAATCAGTTCGTTGTTGCTCACCCAAGAGTAAAAGCTGATGCTCTTTTCGCGCAGGTGGGTCAGTTGTACCACTTTGCCAGTGGCAAT
>JBCNPG010000250.1:0-5265 GCA_039593445.1 Pedobacter sp. | reverse complement strand
GAGGCAAGCAGCGTATCGAAGTAAACTCATCGTCAGAAGTAACCAAGCTGTATAAGGTAATGTCGAAAGATGCCGATGGCTACCTGCTCAATGTATCCATTACCAAGCTTAATGGCCAGATTGGTGCCATGGGCAAAAAATTCAGGTATGCCTCTGGCAAGGGGGTCGATAGTGCTTCGAGCATCAACAGGGCGTTAGACTATATGGTCAACAAACCAGTGGAGGTGCAGGTCAACAAATTTGGGATAATCGAAAGGCATTCTTCGTACAGGGCAGAAAAAGCTACAGATACCTTGGTTGATTTTGCCGGTATACAGCCCCTTGTTTTTGAAAAAGGAATACTGCTTAATTTCTTGGCCGATTTTACCTATAACAAAAACCTGAGAAAAGGCTACTCGTGGACTGATGATGTGGAAATTGACCAGCAAAAGCTGCATACGGAATTTATCATTGCCGATATCAACGAAAAAAACACCGTGGTTAAATTTAATACCGAAATTAGGGGCAAATTGATCAATAGCAATACCAACGGCACTTATGTTTTAGACAATGCATCGGGCATTATTGTCGAGAAATTGGCTTATGTCCTTTCTAGAGGCTATGAAATATCGGCTGGCAAGGTGATGTACGAGGTGGCTAGGTCAAGTTCCATCATCGAAAAGACAAAAGCGATACCTTAGCTATAATTTGTTTATTTTTGCACTTCAATTACACCGAAGTGGGCAAGGATAAATTAAGAAAATTTGCAGAAATAGATACTTTTCCAAATGTATACCAATTGCATTTGGGCAAAGTAATGAAAGGGAAGTGGGCAACAGACCATTTCAAGAACGACCATCCAATTGTATTGGAGCTGGCCTGTGGCAAAGGCGAATATGCCGTAAACCTAGCCAAGCTTTTTCCAGAAAAGAATTTTATTGGCGTCGACCTTAAGGGAAACCGTATTTGGAGGGGCGCCAAAACCGGCGTGGAAGAGGGCATTCTTAACCTGGCCTTTTTAAGGATCCAGATTGAAGATATCCTCGAGTTTTTCGCGCCTGGAGAGATCGACGAGATCTGGATAACTTTTGCCGATCCGCAGCCCCAAATCAGTAGGGAGAAAAAACGCCTTACCTTTCCCGGCTTTTTAGAAAAATACAAAGTGTTGCTAAGGCCTGGTGGCAAGGTAAATCTAAAAACCGATAACGATGGGCTGTACAACTATACCTGCGAAAAGGTAGAAGAACTGGGCTTGGTAACGCACAAAAACACCGATCACCTCTACCAATCTGAATTTGCTGACGAGGTATTGTCTATCAAAACGCATTACGAAAGAATATATTTAAAGCACGATAAGAACATCAACTATATTCAATTTTCATTCAGCTAATGGACGATTCTTTTTACGACCAGGTTTACGAAGTAGTTCGGCTCATTCCTAAGGGGCGCGTAACTTCGTATGGCGCCATTGCCAAGGCTTTGGGAGCGGCCAAGTCGTCGCGTATGGTGGGGCATGCCATGGCCTATGCCGGATCGTCAAAGCCCAAGGTGCCTGCGCATCGCGTAGTGAACAGCAGTGGTTTGCTAACGGGCAAATTTCACTTCTCGCCACCATCGCTCATGCAGGATCTGCTGGAAAAGGAAGGTGTCAAGGTTGAAAACGATAAAGTAAAAAATTTTAAAAAGGTGTTTTGGGATCCCTTGATGGAGCTTTAGCCAGCCGTATCCCTATTCAACAATCAACATACAATATTCATGGGAAAATTAGTAGAAGAATTCAATGCCTATCGCAGCAAAATGAACGATAGGATTATGGAAACCGCCAATACCAATATCAAACGTTTTTTTGCCCTCGATACGACTAGCTATGCGGCCGGTGCCTTAGATGTAAAGACCAAGGAAATGCTGGGCTTGGTGGCTTCTATGGTTTTGCGTTGCGACGACTGCATCAAATACCACTTGGAAAAATGCCATAACGAAGGCGTAACCAACGATGAAATGAACGAGATCTTTATGATCGCCAATCTGGTAGGCGGTTCTATCGTTATTCCGCATTATCGCCGTGCCGTAGAGTATTGGGATGATCTTGGTGCTAAGTCTTAAGGCCGCCTGCTTCAGACGCGCGACTAATTTTTATGCATCTCATTGTAGGCCTTGATAAACGCGGCCAAGCTTTTATCGTCAAAGCTTTCGGTGGCATTGATACGTTGGGCCAAATCCTCGTCGTTGGTCAGTTTTTGGAGCAGAATGGCTCTTGTTGTGGTAATTTTTCCAGCATCTAGGGAGATTTCCTGCATAGGGCCCGTGCCTGGCCTTTCGATAAAGTAGCTCACTTTGCCTTTGGGGCCATCGTTTACCATTTCGTCGTTTCTTCGGCCGCCGCCGCCAAAGGTAATGCCTCCGCCTAAGCCGCCTCCAAGTCCACCAGAACCCAGGCCTACGCCAAACGATGGCCTTATTTTAGGCCTTGATGGGGCAGGAGCTTGCGTAGTTACTGCCTTGTCGCCATACGCATAAAGGTTAACCGTGCCGATCTCTATAAGCTTAAAAAATCGGTAATCGGCCTTCTTCTTCGATATAATGGGTTTGCTTTCGTAGGTCTCGCCGTTCCAAATGAAAGATTTGATGTCTTTGGCCTGGTACTGCACCAAGCTTTGGTCGTCTTGCATCAGTACTACAGAGCTGTAATTGGTGCCCTTGATTACGCCCCGTACAAAATTGCCTTCGCTGATCAGCACCACATCCTGGGCCCAAAGCTTGGCGCCGGCAAACAGCAATAGCAAAAGAAATTTAAACGCCTTCATGTGCACAAATAACGTAAATTATTTGTGCTTGTTACCATACGAGCCAGGCTTTTAACAATTTTTACATCAGATAATTGTATCGATAACCTGGCAACGACTTCATTTTTGTTGGCTTCGATTGCCGCAAAATCCGATCGGTTAATCCATAAAATAAAAATAGCAATGGGCTTAAAGGATAGGCAGACTATTAGTACCTTTATGCTGCTAATACAATAAACAATGGACAAAAAACTTTTCCTTTTAGACGGAATGGCGCTGATTTACCGCGCGCATTTTGCATTAAGCAAGAACCCCCGCTTTACTTCGGGAGGCATCAATACCTCGGCAGTAATGGGCTTTGCCAATACCTTGCTCGAGGTGCTCAAAAAGGAAAAGCCAAGTCATATTGCGGTTGTTTTCGATACGGAGGCGCCTACCGAAAGGCATACCGATTTTGAGGCCTACAAAGCCCACCGCGAGGCCATGCCCGAAGATTTGTCGAAAGCACTTCCTTATGTGTTCAGGCTGATCGAAGGCTTTAAGATTCCGGTTATTACGCTCGATGGCTACGAAGCCGACGATATTATCGGCACCTTGGCCAAAGAAGCCGAACGCCAGCAATATAAGGTGTTCTGCATGACCCCAGACAAGGATTTTGCCCAACTGGTATCAGACAACATTTTCATTTACAAGCCTGCACGAATGGGCAACGAAATGGAAATTTTAGGAGTGAAGGAGGTGC
Organism: Pedobacter sp.; assembly: GCA_039593445.1. Taxonomy (GTDB): domain Bacteria; phylum Bacteroidota; class Bacteroidia; order Sphingobacteriales; family Sphingobacteriaceae; genus Pedobacter. Next base: position 1,761 of record JBCNPG010000250.1, on the reverse strand, counting down.
TGGCCAAATGGGAAATCGAAAGGGTTGACCAGGTCATCGATATTTTGGGGCTTTGGGGCGATGCGGTAGACAATATTCCGGGTATTCCGGGCATTGGCGAGAAAACGGCCAAGGCGCTCATCAAGCAATATGGCAGCATGGAAAACATCATTGCCAATGCGCACGAGCTGAAAGGCAAGCAACGCGAAAATATAAAGAATTTTGCCGAGCAGGGTCTGGTTTCTAAAAAACTGGCCACCATTATCCTCAATGTTCCTATCGAGTTTAATGAAACCGCTTTGCGGCTGGAAGAGCCGAGCCGGGAATTATTGGAGCCCCTCTTTGCAGAGCTCGAATTCAGGACCATTGGCCGTAGGGTTTTTGGCGAAGAGTTTAACGTGAATGAGGCCAAAGCCAATCCAAGCGGACAAAAAGATTTGTTTGGTAATGACGTAGCTGTTGCCACAGAAGTAAAAACTACGGCCCAGCCTTCGCTGTTCGATACGCCAATAGATGCCAAAAACATCAGCAATACACCGCACAATTATATCCTGGTTGAGACACCCAAGGCCAGGCAAGAGCTGATAAAAACGCTGTTGCAACAGGAAAGCATTTCTTTTGATACCGAAACCACCGGAACGGATGCCAACCTGGCCGATTTGGTGGGATTGTCTTTCGCCATCAATGCTGGCGAAGGTTATTACATTCCGGTGCCGGCAGAAAGAGCGCTTGCACAAGCCATTTTGGACGAGTTTAGGCCCGTGCTCGAGAATGAGCAAATAGCCAAGATAGGGCAGAACATCAAATATGATATGCTGGTACTTAAATGGTACGACGTAGAAATCAAAGGCGAACTGTTCGATACCATGCTGGCGCATTACCTGATAGATCCTGATACGCGCCATAACATGGATGTGCTGTCTGAGAACTATTTGGGCTATACACCCATTTCGATTACCGCGCTGATTGGGCCTAAAGGCAAGGCCCAAGGCAATATGCGCGATGTGCCGGTAGAAAGCGTGGTAGACTACGCGGCCGAAGATGCCGACATTACGCTGCAGTTGGCCAACGTTTTTAAGCCGATGCTGGTAGAACGCAATGCCACTAAGCTGGCTACAGAAATAGAAAATCCGCTGATTTACGTGCTGGCAGATATGGAAAAAGAAGGGGTGCGGATTGACATCGATACCTTGAATGCCTACTCGAGCGAGCTGCAACAGGAAATTATCAAAGCCGAACAAAGCGTTTACGATAAAGCTGGCCTCAAATTCAACCTGGCCTCTCCCAAGCAGTTGGGCGAAGTGTTGTTTGATCACCTTAAGCTCGATCCGAAGGCCAAGAAAACCAAAACAGGACAGTATCAAACCGGCGAAGACGTATTGACCTTATTGGCCAACAAGAGTGATATTGTACAAGATATTTTAGACTTCCGCCAGATGCAGAAGCTGAAGTCTACTTATGTGGATGCCCTGCCTTTGCTGGTTAACCCCAAAACTGGTCGTGTGCATACCAGCTATAACCAAGCCGTGGCCGCTACGGGCAGGCTGAGTTCAAATAACCCTAACCTGCAGAACATTCCGATCAGGACCGAGCGTGGGCGCGAAGTTCGCAAAGCCTTTATTGCGAGAGATCCCGATCATATTTTGCTATCAGCAGATTATTCGCAGATCGAGCTCCGAATCATTGCCGAAATCAGCAAGGAAGAAAACATGCTCGATGCTTTCAGCAAGGGCATCGATATCCATACCGCAACAGCGGCCAAGGTGTATGGTATTGGCATCG
>JBCNPG010000025.1:0-12243 GCA_039593445.1 Pedobacter sp. | reverse complement strand
TGTCTACCAGTTCCACCATCTGAGCAAGCTTGGTAAAGCTATTTAATGTTAAATGCCTTCGGTTAGGAAGGCATTTAGAGCGAAAGACGAGATTCGAACTCGCGACCCCGACCTTGGCAAGGTCGTGCTCTACCAACTGAGCTACTTTCGCATGATGTAAACATCCTCCGATGTTTCCCCGAAGTTGGCCTTTTTTGTAGTGCGTTTCTCCGTTTGGGTTTGCAAATATAAACAGATTTATATTCCCGTCAATATTTTTTTAATAAAAAATTGCCTTATTCGCTTAAGTTATTGGCTTTCAGTGCAAGAAAAATTAAATCTTTTTCATAGCCCTTTCCCATAAGGTAGTTTAACAGCTTGTATTTTTTTTTGAACGGGTCTTTTTCGCCCAAAGTTTTTTCTTTTTTCAACACGGCTTGGCATAAATCCTCAAAATATTTGTCGCCATCCAGGCTGTTCAGCGCTTTTTGGATAAGCTTATCTGGAACTTTTTTCAGTTTAAGTCCTTGTTTGATTTTGAGCTTGCCCCATTTTTTGATGTTGGCCTTGCCCGAAGCATAGGCCAAGGCAAACCTTTCTTCGTTCAAAAAATTGTTTACAATCAGTTCGCCAATGATTTCTTCCACCTCGCTTGGTTTAAGTTGCCAGTCGTAAAGTTTGTTGCGCACTTCCTGTTGCGAGCGTTCCTGATAGGCACACCAGCTTTCGGCTTTGGCCAATGCCGTTTTTTTATCTAAAATCGATGGCTTTTCTTGAGGACTTTTCATAATTAAATGCTGAAATTCGTAAAAAATAACAGCAATCCTGTATTTTTCTGCTACAATGAGTCAAGAACAATATTCAATAAGCCATATTGCCCAGCTTTTAGGTGCCCAGGCCCAGTTGTCTACGCCAGGTACCATCATCACCCAATTGCTTACCGATAGCCGTACACCAATCGATCCGGATGCTTCATTGTTCTTTGCCCTCAAGGCCCAGCGCAATGGGCACGAGTTTATTTCCAATGCCTATCAGAATGGCTTGCGCAATTTTGTGGTGTCTGATGCAGTGGATGCTTCGGTTTATCCGGATTCCAATTTTTTGCAGGTAGATGATGTATTAAAAGCCCTGCAACAATTGGCCATTGCGCACCGAAAAGCCAACCAGCTCAAAGTAATAGGCATAACCGGCAGCAATGGCAAAACCATTGTCAAGGAATGGCTATATCAGTTGTTGGCCCCAGATTTTAATATTGTTCGCAGTCCTAAAAGCTTTAATTCGCAAATAGGGGTGCCGCTTTCTGTCTGGCAGATCAATGAATCGAACGATTTGGGCATCTTCGAAGCCGGAATCTCCAAAAAGGGAGAAATGGAGGTGTTGGCCGCTATCATAGCGCCAACTATAGGTATCCTCACCAACATCGGCGAAGCCCACGCCGAAGGTTTTGAAAACAATAGGGAAAAGCTCACCGAAAAGCTGAAACTGTTTAAGGATGTAGCGCTTTTGGTGTACTCGCCAACCTATACCCAGGGTATCAAAGAAGCCGAATTGCCAGGCAAAACCAAATTTTCATGGAGTACTTCCGCTTCGCATCCTGCCGACCTGCAGATATCTTTCATCGAGCCTATTGAAGGCAAAAATTATATTCGGGCAATTTATCAGGACAAGGAAATAGAATGCCTCATTCCGTTTAGCGACAGGGCTTCTGTAGAAAATGGTATTATTTGCTGGGCAACGCTTTTGGCTTTGGGCTATACGCCACAGGAAGCCGACCTGCGCCTAGAAAAATTGACTTCGGTAAGTATGCGCCTGGCATTGATCAACGGCATCGAGAACTGTTCGGTGATAGACGATTCGTATAGTGCCGATATTTCATCCCTGGCCATCGCACTCGATTTTTTGAACCAGCAGAACCAGCATCCGAAAAAAACACTCATTTTATCGGATATTTATGAAAGCGGCAAGACCAATGAAGTGCTCTATGCCGAAATAGCCGCCTTGCTGGCGCAGAAAAACCTGAACCGCCTGATCGGTATTGGTCCCCATATTTCGGCATTTTCCGATTTATTCAAGATGGAAGCCTCGTTTTACGAAAGTACGCAGGACTTTATGGCGCAATTGCCGGCGATCCATTTTGCCAACGAAACCATCTTGGTAAAGGGCGCAAGGAAGTTTGGCTTTGAACGCATCAGTAAATTGCTGACCCAGAAAATCCATGATACCGTTCTCGAAATCAACCTCAATGCCATGTTGGGCAATTTACAGTTTTACCGCTCCAAGCTAAAACCAGGGGTAAAGACAATGGCCATGGTCAAGGCCTTTTCTTATGGCAGCGGCAGTTTTGAGATTGCCAATCTGCTGCAGTACCACAAGGTGGATTACCTGGCCGTAGCGTATGCCGACGAAGGAATAGCCTTGCGCAAAGCGGGCATTAGCCTGCCGATAATGGTCATGAGTCCAGAGCCATCGGCATTTGAGGCCATGCTCAGTTATCAATTGGAACCCGAAATCTATAGCGCAGAGATCCTGAAGAGCTTGATGCATTTTCTGCCGGTCGCTGTCGCCGATTTTCCAATCCACATCAAGCTCGACACTGGCATGCACCGCTTAGGCTTTGAGGCGCACGAAATGTCGGGACTGATCAGCTTGTTGAAAGACAGCGCGCAGCTGAAGGTCGTTTCGGCTTTTACCCACTTGGTGGCTACCGACGATGCCCAGCACGATGGATTTACGGAACAGCAATTGGCGAGTTATCATTCGCTTTACGAGGAACTCGCTAAGGGAATAGGCTATAGGCCCATTAGGCATGCTTTAAACACTTCTGGAATAAGCCGATGGCCAGCGGCACATTTTGATATGGTACGTATAGGCATTGGCCTGTATGGATTTGATGGTGCCTTAAAAGACAATCGGGGCCTGCAAACCGTGGCCGTTCTCAAAACCACGGTTACCCAGGTTAAAACGCTTAAGCCCGGCGAAACGGTAGGGTATAGCAGAAGGGGAGTGATGCCTAACGGAGGGAAGATCGCAACCGTAAAAATTGGCTATGCCGATGGCTATACGCGCGATTTTGGTAATGGGGTGGGGCAAATGCTCATCCACGGTAAATTGGTGCCTACCATAGGCTCTATCTGCATGGATATGTGTATGCTCGATGTCACTGGCCTTGAGGTCAGCACGGGCGACGAAGTTATCGTGTTTAACGAAGCACATGATATTGCAACCTTAGCCAGCCAAATCGGTACTATTCCCTACGAAATCCTGACCAATATCTCGCAACGCGTTAAACGAGTTTATTTTTATGAGTAACTTTGCGTCATGAACAAGATCGGAAAAGCTCTCTTAAATTACCTCATCAAAGGTTTGTTGGTTGTAGTACCTATTGCACTGAGCATTTTTATCGTGGTTTGGGCAGTTACAACGGTCGACAGTTGGTTGAACATCAATAATTTTCTGGGAATCAATCCGGCAACGGGAGCCAACCGCAATATCCCAGGTCTAGGACTGGCCATGGTTGTGGCCATCATTTTGATAGCTGGCATCTTTGTCACCAATTTCGTTACCGAGCCCATGTATAACTGGTTCCAGCGCATGCTGAACCGCCTGCCGCTCATCAATTTTATTTTTACGTCCATTAAAGACCTGACAGAAGCCTTTGTGGGCGATGAAAAAAAGTTTAATCATCCGGTATTGGTAGAGGCGGAGGGCAACCTGAAAAAAATCGGTTTTTTAACGCAAAGCGATTTGACCAAGCTCGATCTGCCAGGCGAAGCCATCGTATATTTCCCTTTTTCGTATTCTTTTGCCGGACAGGTTTACATTGTAAGCAAAGACAAGATCAAGCCCTTGAACATGCGCGCCGCCGATGCCATGAAGCTGGTGGTAAGTGGTGGCGTAAGCCATTTTTAGTGCAGGATAATCGGGATTAGGATAATCAGGATCAAAAAGATGAACAGTCGCGAATGAAATTCCCTGATAAATAAACCGATCAATAAAAGTACCTCATCATCAGTGTTGGTGCTGATTACGCCGCTGCTGCTGTTCGAATCGAACAGGATCTGTTTGCCCTGAAAATTGCCAACTGCCCATTTGGAATACCAGCCATTGGTGAAATTCCACATGTACTGTTCGCCAGAGTTCATGTTGATGGTGGCTTTTGTTTGCCATGAGTTGTAGCTGATGGTGCCGATCAGCTCTTGCTGCTGATTGAATACCTGTGTAGTTGGATTTAAAAAGCCCGATGTCCTGAAATAATAATTCTGGTTGATGCCTATTCCCTGGGCCTCGTTTTTCCAGGTGTTAAACAATAAGCTGTTTCTGATCTGTCCATTGCTGAAAATCTGGTAATTGCTTTCAAATAAGCCTTTGGTCCAAGTAAGTATCGCTTCCATAACATAAGGAATTTTATACTTAATAGACAATTTTGGAGCCGATTAGTTACAGGGAAAGCGTTTTTAGTTGACGGTTCATGGCCGGTGCGCCGATCAACCTTGAGCGGATGGACAATACGCTAAACGTAAATCTCACCCTTGAGATAAGTCACGGCTTTGCCCGACATCAATACACGGTCGCCCTTAAGCTCGCACCACAGTTCGCCCCTCCTGGCCGATACCTGATAGGCATGCAATTGGTTTTTGCCAAGTTTTGATGCCCAATAGGGGATAAGGTTGCAATGGGCAGAGCCAGTAACCGGATCTTCGTTAATGCCCGCTGCGGGAATAAAAAAGCGCGAAACAAAGTCGCTATGATCGCCTTTGGCGGTTGCAATTACGCCCATCATGTCTATTTTGCTTAGGGCTGCAAAATCAGGCTTTAAGGCCAGTACATCGGCTTCGCTTTCGTAAACCAACAGGTAATCCCTAGAGTTCCATACTTCAATTGGGGCTTTGCCGCCCATGGCATCCAATAAGCCTTCTGGTATTTCGCAGTCAACTACAGGCCTCGACGGAAAATCAAGTGTGTATAGGTTTTGGTTTCTGGTTACGGTCAGCGTACCTGCCTTGAGCGTATGGAAGTGGATGTGCGATTGCCGATGATCCAGTTCGGTAAAGAGGATGTGTGCCGTGGCCAAGGTGGCATGGCCGCATAAATCTATTTCCAGTTCTGGCGTAAACCAGCGCAGTTCAAAATTGTCGCCCTGCGGAACAAAGAAAGCAGTTTCGGCCAAGTTGTTTTCGGCAGCTATCTTCTGCATTTCCGGAGTGGGCAACCAGGTTGTTAAAGGAACAACGGCAGCCGGATTGCCACCAAAAAGACGATCGGTAAAAGCATCTACCTGAAATAGGGGAAGTTTCATTATGCTGTGGTTTAACCGCGGTAAAGATAGGAGAAGAATATGAGATGTAGGATAGAAGGCATGAGATAAAAAATGTCGCTAATGTTAATTTAATAGCTCACCTCTCAATCTCATGCCCCCATCTAGTGTCTCATATCTGGTATCTATTATCTCGATACTAGTAATAAGTCAACCTCACCACGCCAGCCAATTTTTTGGCCAAGCGGATAACCTGACGGGTGTAGCCATATTCGTTGTCGTACCAAGTATAGAGTACGATGGATTTGTTGTCGCGTGCAATGATGGTAGCAGGGCCGTCAACAATCGAAGCGTGGCTGTTGCCAATCAGGTCGGTGCTTACCAGTTCGTTCGAAATCGAATATTCCAGCTGTTCTGATAAATCGCCAAATAGAGAGGCTTGTTTAAGCACGCTTTCTACCTCTTCTTTCGAAGTAGTTTGATCCAAAGAGAGGTTTAAAATAGCCAAAGAAACGTTCGGAGTGGGTACACGCACCGCATTGCCAGTCAGTTTGCCACCCAAATGCGGGATAACCTTGGCCACGGCCTTGTCTGCACCGGTTTCGGTAATCACCAGGTTTAAGGCTGCCGATCGTCCGCGGCGGTATTTTTTGTGGTAGTTATCCAACAGGTTTTGGTCGTTAGTATAGGAGTGTACCGTTTCGATATGCCCTTTTTCAATGCCGAATGCGCTGTCTATTACTTTAAGCACCGGAACAATGGCGTTGGTGGTGCAAGAAGCGTTAGAAAAGATGTTTTCGGTTTCGTAGTTAAAATCAGCATCGTTAATGCCAGTTACGATATTAGGGATATCGCCCTTGGCCGGAGCGGTTAGCAGTACCTTGGCAATGCCTTTGGCGTTCAGATGCCTTCCCAAACCGTCGCGGTCGCGGAAAACGCCGGTATTGTCTATCAGCAAGGCATCCTGTATACCGTAAGCCGTATAATCAACGTCTTCAGGGTTTTTGGCCGCAATGATGTAAATGGTTTGTCCGTTTACGATAAGCGCCTTGTTCTCAAAATCTTCGATAATCGTGCCATTAAAAGGTCCGTGTATCGAATCGGTACGCAACAGCTCGGCTCTTTTGATCAGTTCCTCGTCGCTGTAGCTGCGGGTAACAATAGCCCTTAAACGCAATTGCTCGCCTTTGCCGGCCTGTACAATCAATTCGCGCGCCGCAATGCGGCCAATACGGCCGAAGCCATAAAGCACTACATCTTTGGGTTTGAGGCTGATTTTGTCTTTGCCGATGTGGTTGCCCAGCTTGCTGACGATGAAATCGTGCATAGAAGAATGGCTGTTGTTTTCGTCGAGCCATTCGGCGGCCAAACGGCCAACATCTATACGCGAAGGGGCAATGTTGCATTTCGAAATGGTGAGCGCCAGTTCGAGCGTTTCGTAAATGGAAATGTCTTTTCCGCTTACTTCTTTGGCATACTGGTGGTAGGCCAAGATTTCGCTGCTTCCTACATCGAATAGGGGTTTACGGAAGAGGACAAGTTCGATAGAGCGATCGAACCATAAATGCCCCACTGCGCTGATCAGTTCGAGCGCTTTTTTCTCCTTTTCAATCCAGTTTTGAAACTCTGATTGATATTTGTTTAACATACAAGAAATTTGATTTGGTTAGAAAGCCACAAAAGTAAAAAAGATCGGGCGAGTACCCAATCTTTTTCTTATTATAATATTTCTGATTTCTTGTGCTAAGTTCGTCAGCAAGAGCGGGATGTTAGCCCAAATAAGATTTGAGGATCTTGCTTCTCGAAGTATGGCGCAGGCGTTGCAGGGCCTTGTCCTTGATCTGGCGCACACGCTCGCGGGTCAGGTTAAATTTTTCGCCGATTTCTTCCAGCGAAAGCGGATGGTTGGTGCTCAAACCGAAAAACAAAACGATGATTTCGCGTTCGCGCTCGGTGAGGGTTGACAATGAGCGTTTGATCTCTTCAGAAAGCGATTCGTTGATCAAATTGCTGTCTGTATTCGGCTCATGGTTTTCCAGTACGTCTAACAAAGTATTTTCTTCGCCCTGTACAAACGGTGCGTCCATCGATACGTGGCGGCCCGAATTGCTCAGCGTGTCTGAAATCTTATCGACAGTGGTTTCCAAAATGTCTGCCAATTCTTCCGGAGAAGGCTCGCGTTCATATTCCTGCTCCAATTTAGAGAAGGCTTTGCTGATTTTGCTTAATGAGCCTACCTGGTTTAACGGCAAACGCACAATACGGCTCTGCTCGGCAATAGCCTGCAAAATCGACTGGCGGATCCACCAAACGGCGTAAGAAATGAATTTGAAGCCCTTGGTCTCGTCAAAACGCTTGGCGGCTTTGATCAGGCCCAAGTTGCCTTCGTTAATTAAATCGCCTAGGGTTAGGCCTTGGTTTTGATACTGTTTAGCTACCGACACGACGAAACGCAAGTTGGTTTTGGTCAGGCGCTCCAAGGCTGCCTGATCGCCTTCGCGGATCTTGCGTGCTAATATTACTTCTTCTTCGGCGGTAATTAAATCTACTTTTCCAATCTCGTGCAAGTATTTGTCTAATGATTGACTTTCGCGGTTGGTAATGGATTGGGTTATTTTGAGTTGTCTCATTTATGTGTTTTAGTCCTCTAAAATATAGTATCGAAGCTGCAAAAATACAAAAAAATATACAGTACGAAAGGGTAAAATGCTGAAAATGTTAGGCTTTACAGCCTATTTTTTAACAAATACTTGACTACAAAAATCATTCCAAATTATTATTGTCACTTAAATTGCTCATTTACCTAGATGTGATAAATATTTATTGATTTACAATAAAATTATTTTGTTTTTTAATAAATATTATTTCTATTTGCAGTAGAATATTTTGTTTGAGTATTTCAAAAATATTCGAAAGTTGGAAGTGTACTGTCAAAGATGACATCTAGATTAATTAACTGACAATAATTTGCGCTGGCAAGGGTGCTTGTCAGTCCATCATTGTTGACAGGTGTTGTCTACTGAGTGGCACCAAATTGGAAAACTAAAACTAAAAACAATGGATGCACAGACTAAAAAGATGCAGCAACTTGTGGTGGGCGTATGGATGACCGCCACGGCGATTTTTATAATCGAATCGATTGTAAAGCTCTATCCGGCTTTGGCCAACCCAAGTCTGAGGTCGCTCGTGTTTAACGATGCGCTGAAGCAACTGGTTGTAACCTTGCTTTATGGCGTGGTTGCCTATCATCTTTTTAGGCTCGCTTATACCCGGAAAGGAGCTTTCATCAACCTGGTATCGGAAGAGGGCCTGCAACAGCTGCGCAAGATCTTGGCCAGTCTGATTGCTTTGTTGCTTGCCAAGCTGGTATTCAATGAAATTATAGTCCGCTATGTATTGCCGAAAGCCGAAGATGCCCATTTGGCTACGCAGCTGGGGTATTTTGGGCATACCGGCCTCAAGTTGCAACCCCATGCCGATTTGATCATTGCCATTGTGATGGTTTGGATATTCTTGCTGGTGCTGAGCTATTCGGTGCAACTGAAAAAAGAACAGGAATTGACCATCTAAGGCTAAATGAAAATCTAAAATAATACATAGCCAGCTATTTTATCTGGTGCTAATCAAGAATAATAACATGTAAACCAACTACCTAAAAATGAAAACCGTTAAATATTTTTTGCTGGCCCGTTTCATCAGGCTTTTCCTCCAGTTTGGATTTCTGTTTGCCGTGCTGGCCATTGTGCTCAGCATTTTGATCAGGGTGTTTGGGCTAAAGCCTTATATTAAAGGGGATGGCTGGTCTTTTGGAGATGCTCGGGAAGGCTATACCTTGCCGGCTGGTCTGAGCATGAATATTCCAGATACTGTTATTTATTATAGCAATAATGGCGAGCAACGGGTAAATAAAGACGATCTGTTGCCTTTCAAACGCGAATTAAGTGCCAAAGATACTGTTTCCGAAAAAATCATCAACAGGTTCGAGGTTTATGATACCAAGGGAATTGAAATTTCCAATAGCTTATATGTGCCAAGTTCCATAAGCGTGGTAGTTAAATCGAACAACTGGAAACATAACCTCTTTTGGGCAATAAGCTCGCAGGTACATTACATCGTTACGGCTTTGTTCTTCTTGGTATTGATCAAGTTAACGAACCGCTATATGGACAACGAAATCTTTGAGCAACGCAGCTTTAAGCTGGTTGCATGCCTGGGCTGGTTGTTGATTGGTTGCGAAATTTTCAATTTTGTGGTCAGTATGGTCAATGGATCCATATTGCAGCATCCCAGCCTGCATAGCGCTTCGCTAGTGCATGATAAGACTTATCGCTATTTTGATGTCGACCTCGATTTTTTTAATGGATTTAGCTTTAGCAATATCGGTTTAGGCATATTGATTATTTTGTTGGCCGAAGTGCTGAGAATTGCCATCTTTGCCAAACAGGAAAATCAACTGACCATCTGACATGTCGATCATCGTGAATTTGGATGTAATGCTGGCCAAGCGCAAAATGTCGCTAACCGAACTGAGCGAGCGGGTAGGCATTACCATGTCTAATCTTTCCATTCTCAAAACCGGAAAGGCCAAGGCAGTGCGCATCGAAACGTTAGAGGCCATTTGTAGGGCACTAGCCTGCCAACCTGGCGATATTTTGGAATTTCGGGACGAATAATTAAAGCTTTAGGGTCAAGTGATGGTGCATTTTGCCCAGCAATAGTTTATGGCCTGCCGGTTCAAATCCCAGGTTTTCGTATAGTCTTTTAGCGTTGGGGTTTTCTTCGTCAACCAAAAGCCCTGCTTTATCGTGGCCTAAAGCTTTGGCATGCTGCAGGACGGCTCTGATCAGGCCTTTGCCGATGCCTTTGCCCTGGTGCATCGGACTTACGCTGACGGTGTCTAAATAGTATTCGCCAGCTTCGCTTTCATATTCCATGGCAAAGCCATTGGGATGATAATTTTCTTGCAGGTAGCTGAAAAAGGGTTCGCGCAAGTGTTGGATTTGTGCGCCGTCATAACCCGAAACAGCGCCTGCCACCTCGTCATCGGCCATGTACACCAAAGCATTGCGATAGCTGTATTGATTGCCTTCCAGCCTGATGAAGCGTTCGAACAATTGATAGGCTTCTTCTATATTGCTGGACGCGCAGAATTGCATAGCCAGCTCGGGCATGGCCGCTACGGTAAGCTGGGCAATGGCTTTGGCATCGGTTTTTATAGCCTGTCTGATCATTTAGATGTCGGTTAGCCTGAAGGTATCTTTTAGCCTGATTCCTTTTTCGGTGTGCTGTACGGTGCAGCATTCGTTTAGGGGGTCGTGTTCCAGGTACAAGATGTATTCGTTGTTGGCTGCTTCTTCTAAAAACGCGGCCTTTTCTTTCAAGGTTTGCAACGGAAACATGTCGTAAGCCATTACGTAGGGCAGGGGCAGATGCCCCACAGAAGGCAAAAGATCTGCCATGTAAACAATGGTACGGTCTTTATAGGTAAGCTGGGGCAGCATCATGGCATCGGTGTGCCCATAGGCAAAACGGATTTTGATATCTTCATGAAAAACCACGCCATCTTGGGTAGGGATAAACCTTAACTGTCCGCTTTCCTGGATAGGGATGATGTTCTCTTTCAGGAAAGAGGCCTTTTCGCGCGCGTTTGGATGTACGGCCCATTCCCAATGCTGCTGATTAGACCAATAAACTGCATTTTTAAAGGCGGGAACCAGTTTTTCGCCAATTCTTTCGATAGAACCTCCACAATGGTCGAAATGGAGATGGGTTAGAAATACGTCGGTTATATCGTTTCTATGAAATCCATGTTTCGCTAATGATTTATCCAAGGTATCGTCGCCATGCAGGTAATAGTGGCCAAAAAACTTCTCGTCCTGTTTGTTGCCTATGCCGTTGTCGACGAGGATCAGGCGGCTTCCGTCTTCTATCAATAGGCAGCGCATGGCCCAATCGCACATGTTGTTGGCGTCGGCCGGGTTGCTTTTTTGCCAAATCGTTTTGGGAACCACGCCAAACATGGCGCCTCCATCTAATTTAAAAAAGCCGGTATCAATGGTATAGAGTTTCATTTTGCAGGATTAAAAAAGGATAGTTGGCGAAAATCAGCAACTGGTTTGCCTACCGGTAAAAATAAGAAAACCTGTTGAACTTCATCAACAGGTTTTGTATTTAATAGCCTTTGGGCTTTAGTTATAGATGGATTACTTCTCCGTAGGCTGCCGCTGCCGCTTCCATGATGGCTTCGCTCATGGTCGGGTGTGGGTGTACGGCTTTGATCATTTCGTGGCCGGTAGTTTCGAGCTTGCGGGCTACCACAATTTCGGCAATCATTTCGGTTACGTTGGCACCAATCATGTGGGCGCCTAGCAGTTCGCCGTATTTGGCATCGAAAATCAATTTCACGAAACCGTCTTTGGCACCTGCAGCACTTGCCTTGCCCGATACCGAGAACGGAAACTTGCCGATTTTCAATTCGTAGCCGGCTGCTTTCGCCGCCTTTTCGGTATAACCTACCGAAGCGATTTCTGGCGAGCAGTAGGTACAGCCCGGAATATTGTTGTAATTGATAGGGTCTACGTGCAGCCCGGCAATTTTCTCAACGCAGGTAATGCCTTCGGCCGATGCCACGTGAGCCAATGCCTGGCCACCAACGATATCGCCAATGGCATAATATCCTTTTACGGTGGTGTTGTAGAATTCATCGACCACTACTTTGCCTTTTTCGGTTTTGATGCCGGTTTCTTCCAGTCCGATATTCTCGATATTGGCTACTACACCTGCGGCCGAAAGGACGATGTCGCACTCCAAGGTTTGCATGCCTGTAGCTGTTTTAACCTGTACTTTGCAGCCTGCGCCACTGGTATCTACAGATTCAACGCTTGAAGAGGTCATGATCTCGATGCCCGATTTTTTGAGGCTGCGCAACAATTGTTTTGATACTTCCTCGTCCTCTACCGGTACAATGTTCTCCATGAATTCAACAATGGTTACTTTGGTGCCCAATGTGG
>JBCNPG010000249.1:0-5279 GCA_039593445.1 Pedobacter sp. | reverse complement strand
AGGACGGCGGCAGTACCGCAGGCTACAGCTATAATTATTTGGCCAAATCCATCAATTTCAACACCAACAATACCCTCAGCTATAACAAAGTATTTAACGAAGACCACAGCCTGAATGCCTTGGTGGGCTTTACCTTCCAAGACACCAAATTCAGGTACGGCACAGTTACCGGAACAGGATTCCCTTCAGACCGTTTCGAGAAAATTGCCAGCGCCGCCAAAATATCGGCAGGTAGTTCTTTCGAAACCGCCTATACCTTTGTTTCTTACCTAGCCAGGGCCAACTACAAATACAAAGAAAAATACTTGGTTGGCGCTTCGATCAGAACCGACGGTTCTTCCAGGTTTGGCAGCAACAAAAGATACGGAACTTTCCCTGCTGGCTCTTTGTGTTGGATCATCAATGAAGAGGATTTCCTCAAAAGCACCAAATGGATTTCGATGTTGAAATTGAGAGCTAGTTATGGTTTGACCGGTAATGCCGAAATTGGCAACTTTGCCTCGCGCACCTTATATGGAGGCGTAAACTATGCAGGTACCGCGGGTACCTTGCCTAACCAATTGGGCGATCCCAACCTAACCTGGGAAAATACCTCCGACCTTAACTTTGGCTTAGACTTTGGTTTCTTTGCCGACCGTTTAAGCGGTTCATTTGAGGTTTACAAGAAAAAAACCACCGACCTTTTACTGAATGTGCCTATTCCGGCCACTAACGGCTTTACTTCGATTACCCAAAATGTTGGCGACTTGGAGAACAAGGGTTTGGAAATTTCCCTCAACAGCAAAAACTTTATTGGAGCATTTAAATGGTCAACTTCTTTTAACATCTCGTTCAACAGAAACAAGATTACCCGCTTGGCCGGCCAGCCTATCTTCCCAGGTGGCAGGTATTTGGGCAGGATTTCGGAAGGCGAACCTTTCGGCTACTTTTATGGCAAGGCATACGCCGGGGTTGACCCAGCCAATGGCGACGCGCTTTATTACGTAGACGCCAGTCGTACCACCACTACCAATAGTTACAGTACCGCGCAAAACCAGAAGATTGGCGATCCTAACCCGAAATTCTTTGGTGGATTTGGCAACAGGTTCTCCTACAAAAACTTCGACCTCGACGTGCAAACCCAGTTTGTGTACGGCAACGATTTATATAATGCCGCAGGTGGTTTCCAATCGGCAAACGGCGATTATTTCGACAACCAAACGGTAGATCAGATGGACTACTGGAGAACACCCGGACAGATTACGTCTATTCCACAGCCTCGTTTCGGCGAATCGAATGGCACAAGGCCATCTTCGCGATATGTACAATCGGGCTCGTACCTGAGGGTTAAAAACATCATTTTGGGCTATAATGTGCCGAAGGATTTTATAAAAAAATATAAAATGCAGAACCTCAGGGTTTATGTTTCCGCTTTAAATCCGTTTACCATCACTCATTATACCGGCTATGATCCAGAAATCAATACCACTTTTGCGGGTAGCGTACAGCTTGGCCACGACTTCTATACCCCGCCTCAGGCACGCACCATTACTTTTGGTTTAAATGTTGGATTTTAATTGATGAAAAACTTGAATTATGAAAAGCTTTAATAAAAATATATTGATTGCAGGCCTACTCCTATTCGGAATCACGTCCTGCAAAAAAGAATTAGATATACAGCCTAAGCAGTCTATCTCTTCTGATGTGGCCCTGAGTACCACGGCCGATGTGCAAAATGCGCTGATAGGTGCCTATACGGTACTGGCCACCGGCGACTTATACGGAACCAACCTTATTTTTATACCCGATATTTACGCAAATGATGGCTATATCAACTGGACGGGTTCTTTCAGTACCTATAGGGATATTTCCAACAAATCCATTATTGCAACCAATGCGGATGTGGGCCGCACATGGAATTCTGCCTATAAAGCCATTAACGTAGCCAATACGGTATTGAGCGCACTAAACGTAGTAACCGATGCAAACACCAAAAATGTAATAGAAGGCAAAGCCTTGTTTATTCGTGGCATTATGCACTTTGAATTGGTTAGGCTTTGGGGCCTGCCCTATGATCCAGCTACGCCCAATACCAATTTGGGGGTACCTATCATGACCAAAGCCATCAAAACAACCGACGATGTCATTACCAACATTCCGCGCAGTACAGTAGCCGATGTTTATACGGCTGTTGAAAACGATTTGAAAACCGCCATCACCAAATTAAGCGCGGTTGACGATAAATATGCGGCCATGGCATTTTTGGCGAGGGTTTACCTACAGGAAGGCAAATTTCAGTTGGCCCGCGATTTGTCAAACGACATCATCACCAATAGCCCATACAGCTTGATCACCGCTTCGCTGGAAACCCCTTTTAGGGTAAAAAATTCTAATGAAGGCATTTTCGAGATCCAGCAAAACGACCAAAGCAATGCAGGCTCGGCAAACGATGGCTTGGCTACTTTCTACTCAAGCTATCTAAATTCGACTGGTGGCAAAGTAGGCCGTGGAGATGCCAGCATCAACACCGCCTTTTACAATTCATACAGCGCTACCGATAAACGCAGAACAGACATGATTTATGATGGCAATGGCGCGAAATCGGGGTTTTTCACCAAGAAATGGTATAATTTCTTCGACAACATCCCGGTATGCAGAATTACCGAACAATACCTGATCCGTGCCGAGACCAATTTTAGGCTGGGTACTGCTGTTGGCGCTACCCCTGCCGATGACATTAATACCCTCAGGGCTAGGGCTGGGCTTGGTCCCATTGTGCCAACGCTCGACCTCATCTTAACCGAACGCGACAAAGAACTGGCTTTCGAAGGCTTCAGGCTCCACGATTACAAACGTACCAAACGCTCAATCGGAGCTTTCCCTTACAACGATCCGAAATTGGTTTTTCCAATTCCAGACCGCGAAATGAGTGCCAACAAAGGCTTGAAGCAAAATCCTGGCTACTAACATAGCCCCAAAAAAAGGCCCGATATGCATCGCACATCGGGCCTTTTGAATTAAATGCAGTTTTACCTGAGGTCAAAGAGGTTATTTACCCCCAACAGTTTTCTCGAGGTAAAGCCTTCGGCGTAGGTGGCACCAATACTCTTGCCAAATTCGCGGGCACGGGAAATGACAGCCTCCAAAAACTCGGGCGATGAGATATAGGTTTGTGGCTCGCTGTTATCCGGACTATCAAACTGGGTTTTAAAAGCCCTGATCGAAGCTACCTTTTGCTCCATTACTTCGGTGATATCAACCAGGATGTCGGGTTCGATATAGCGGTCTTGTATATACTGAAGTACCAACCGAGGGCGCCAAGGTTCCTGTTGCTGACCGTCAAGGGTGGTTTCGATCCGTCGCAAGCCCGACAAAAAGATAGCATCGTTGGCCAGATCTCCCGCCCTGCCGTGGTCTGGATGGCGGTCGTGCAGGGCATTGGTCAAAATAATTTCAGGCTGGTACTTGCGTACCATTTTAATCACTTCCAACTGATGGGCTTCATCGTTCCTGAAAAAACCATCTTTTAACCGAAGGTTTTCTCTAGCATGCAATCCGAGTATTTTTGCAGACTCTGCTGCTTCGGCATCACGTATTTCGGCCGAGCCTCTCGTACCCAGCTCGCCACGGGTAAAATCAACGATACCCACTTTCTTGCCCAAGGCAATATGCTTTAAAATTGTTCCAGAACAGCCTAATTCCGCATCATCTGGATGCACGGCAAAAACAAGTATATCTAACTTCATATCTTATAATTTGGAAGGATTGGATTGGAAGAAAGGAATGCAATCATACATTCACCTCTCATTTATCATCCAGTAAACGTTGGATTTTCTTTTTCACTTTCGAAGCGTTCGGCTTGGTAAAGGAATAAAAATAATCAACCACTTTACCATTTTTGTCGATGAGGTATTTATGGAAGTTCCATTTGGGGGTAGAACTTAGGTTACCATTAAGTTTCTTGTCGCTCAAAAACTTGAACAAAGGGTGCGCATGGCTGCCTCTTACCATGATTTTTTCGAAAATCGGGAACTGAACCCCATAGTTTACCTCGCAAAATTCGCCGATGGCATTGCCATCCAGGGGTTCCTGCTTGCCAAAATCGTTTGATGGAAAGCCTAAAATCTCAAAACCCTTGTCTTGATAGGTTTCCCTCAATTCCTGCAGTTCCTTGAGCTGTGGCGTAAAACCGCAGCCCGAGGCGGTGTTAACCACCATCAATACTTTTCCCTTATAATCGGCTAATGTTTTTTCGGCCCCATTTAACAGCTTTACTTTAAATGGGTATATGGTTTGATCAGGATTCATGGATTTAATTTTGGTAATAGCCCGAGTTCACGATGATCGACTCAATATCACGGTCGACCGCAGGATCATAGGTACTCTTCAGATTATGGCCAACTACTCTCGCGATCAACTGATAGGAAAACGCCGCAAAGCCACCTTTAGTTTGCTTGACTATGTCGAAAGTGGTACGCCCTACTTCGCGGTCTATCAATTTAGTGAGGATCTGGCCCTGGGTTATGGTTAGCTCCTTGATTTCGGTATTGAACATCTGCTTGATTTCGGCATCGCATTCCTTCACCAAGCGTTTCTGTTCTTTTTTGTCGGAAACCGTGGCTAGGTCGCGCTCCAATTGCTCGTAGCGGCGCTTGGCAAACAAGGCGTATGGCATTACTTTTAAAACGTTGTATTTTAAACGGTTGTAAGCGGCTTGGTCCGCGGCCGATTTCCAGATGCGTTGGCCATAAATCACTACTTCCTGCAGGCCAATCCAAGGTATCATATAGCCATTATCGTTGGTAGCCGCAACGCGGATCGTGTCGTTTTTACCCAATTTTGGCCAAATTGGCGCCGTCCCTGTCTCCTGCGCCTTCACGGCTGTGCCCAGAAACATGACAATAATCAGAATAAAAAGACGTGAATATTTCATAAATTTATGCCTATACAAAGTTAAAGCTAATTTTATATATTCGTTTCAACGATAATCGAATATAATCTTTTATAGCTTAAAATACGATAATTTTACCTAGAAAATACAAATGAAGAATACTTTAGTAATTGATTTAGAGGCAGAAAAACAAGAAATCCTTAAGCGGTACCGTGCCCTTTTGCGTGCTTCGAAATCAACTTTACAAAAGGGAGACAAGAAAGAAATACGCAAGGCGTTCGAAATGGCCCTCGATAGCCATAAAGACATGCGCCGCAAATCTGGCGAGCCTTACATTTACCACCCTATTGCCGTGGCGCAAATTGCTGCCGAAGAAATTGGCTTGGGCACCACTTCCATTGTTTGTGCA